>PKZR01000333.1 GCA_003133815.1 Limisphaerales bacterium
GCGGACTTGTTGAAGATCAGCGAGAACATCACCCCGGAACAACTGGAGTGCGCCAACTCGATCGCCAGCTCCACCCTGCGTGCCGCCTCGCTCATCCGCCAGTTGCTGCTGTTCAGCCGGAAGCAGCCGTTTCAGGCGCAAGACCTGGAGTTCAATGAATCCATCATGGAGCTGACCAAGATGCTGCGGCGCACCCTTGGCGAACACATCCAGCTGCAATGCCAGTTCTCCATGGAGCCGCTGTACGTCAACGCCGACGCCGGCATGATGGACCAGGTGTTGATGAACCTCTCGGTCAACGCGCGCGATGCGATGCCCAAGGGCGGACGTCTTGTCATTCAAACCTCCTCGGTGGAATTCGACAAATCTGTCCAGGTGCATTCACCGCAGGCCCGGCCCGGTTCATTCGTGTGCCTGAGCGTGAGCGACACCGGCTCCGGCATCAAACCGGAAATTCTGCCGAGGATTTTCGAGCCGTTCTTCACCACCAAGGACATCGGCAAAGGCACCGGCCTGGGGTTGGCCACCGTTTTTGGAATTGTCCAGCAGCATCAGGGCTGGATCAATGTCTACAGCGAGATCGGCCGGGGAACCACCTTCAAAATTTATCTTCCACGGCTGGCCGGAATGACCGGGAAAAGTCAGGAAGAACCCGATTTAGCATCCATGCGGGGCGGCAATGAAACCATCCTGCTGGTTGAGGACGACAAGTACCTGCGCACGTCCGTGCGCAGAGCCTTGTCACAGCTCGGCTATAGCGTGCTTGAAGCCGCCAACGGCAATGAAGCTCTGGAAATCTGGAAATACCAGCGGTATGTGATCCAGTTGCTGCTCACCGACATGGTGATGCCGGGAGGAATCAGTGGAAAAGAACTGGCCGAACGGATGTTGAAGGAAAATCCAAAATTGAAGGTGATTTATTCCAGCGGTTACACCGCAGAAGTCAGCGAATCGGATTTCCCCCTGGAGGAAGGCATCAATTTCCTCCACAAACCTTACGAGGCCCACAAGCTCGCGCTGACCGTCCGCCTGAGACTCGACAAGAAAGTCTAGCCGTCGGTTTGCCGGGGCCGTCACATGATTTCCGGGAGGCTGTTGGTGGACGGTGCTGATGCTGGCGCATTGGCGGGTGGTGATACCGCCGGAGAGGAGGCCGCCGCGGCACCCGATGGATTAAGAAACAGGCTCAGGTTCGTGACGCCCAAAACGGTGAGTTGATTCGTGCTATCGAGCACCATCTCCGGCTTGTCGTGATAGTTCGTTATTTTGCCGCTGATCTCGATTGATTTTCCCTTCAGCACATTTGCATCGCCGTAAAAACTGCTTTTGCCGTGAAAGATCACCACCGCGAACGGCGATTCGGGATATTTTTCGTCGAGATTTATGAATGTGATGGAGGGCCGGATGGTCACCTGCACCACCCTGCCCGTCACGATCATTTCCTTGTCGTAATAATTGGTGGCGGCGTAGGTGCTGATTTTCTGCGGAGCCGGGCTGCTGATGTCGGACGCGGATAATCTGGCAGTCGTGAACGCGAAAACCGACAGAATCAGTGATAACTTCCTCATGCGCACAGTGGACGAATTTTGCCCGGTTTCGGCAACATTAAATATTCACTCGTTCCGTGCGGCCAGGAATCGTTCCGCGTCGATCGCCGCCGCGCAGCCTGCACCCGCCGCGGTGATGGCCTGGCGATAAACCTGGTCCGCGCAGTCGCCGGCCACAAACACACCGGGCACGCTGGTCATCGTTCCCTTTTTTGGGATGATGAAACCGTGCGCGTCCATTTCAACATGCCCCTTGAAAATATCCGTGTTTGGTCCATGTCCGATGGCGATGAAGACACCCGCGCAATCCAAAATGGATTCCGCGCCGGTCTTGAGATTTTTCAATTTCACGCCGGTGACCTTGTCCTGCTTCACGTCGAGCACTTCCGTGACGGCTGAATCCCAGACGGGCTTGATCTTCGGATTCGCCAGCGTGCGGTCGGCCATGATTTTGGACGCGCGCAACGAATCGCGGCGGTGCACCAGATGCACCACCGACGCAAATCGCGTGAGATAAGTCGCCTCCTCGCAGGCCGAATCGCCTCCGCCGACCACCACGAGCGGCTGGTTGCGGAAAACCGGCAGCGCGCCATCACACGTCGCGCAATACGTCACTCCCTTGGTCTCCAGCAAATCTTCGCCGGGTACGTCCAGATGCCTGTGACTTGCGCCGGTGGCGATGATGACCGTCTCGGCCTGGTTCTTTTCCCCGTCCACGGTCAATTCAAAAGGTGACTTGGAAAAATCAACCTTCTCGACAGTGCCGAAAGTTGATTTCGCGCCGAAACGCTCGGCCTGCTTCTGCATCCGCGTCATCAGTTCGTAGCCATCAACGCCTTCCGGGAATCCCGGGAAATTTTCGACGATGCTCGTGGTCGTGAGCAGGCCGCCGGGCTGTGCGCCCATGAGCACGAGAGGGGCAAGGTTGGCCCGCGCGGTATAAAGCGCCGCCGTCCAGCCGGCGCATCCTGAACCGATGATGACAACTTTTTTCATAGGGACGCGCAAGATAGTTTGCAACCGCTTGTGTTGCAAGTTTGGATGAATTGAAATTGCAGTCGGCCCTGTTTGAAGATTAACTTGACGCCCGAAAATGAAGTTTTTCCGACATTTCAGGCTCATCGCCTGCGCCTTTTTTGCAATCACGCAGCTTGATGGCCATGCTCAATCCGGCGCGACCAATTTTTGGACTCTGAATGTGGCGGGTTTTGGCGGTGGTTCATCCCCCGCCCTGGCGTCCGACGGAACCATTTATCAGGGGACTTTTGACGGCAAGCTTCTCGCCATCACACCTCAGGGCGGGATCAAATGGACTTTCAAAGCGGGCCGTGAAATCAAATCGTCCCCGGCGGTCGCCGACGACGGGACGATTTATTTCGGTTCGCGCGACAGGAAGCTCTATGCCGTCACGCCGGACGGGGAAAAGAAATGGACTTTTGCGGCCGGCGCATGGATTGATTCCTCGCCCGCAATCGCAACTGACGGGACGGTCTATTTTGGTTCGTGGGACTCCAGTTTCTACGCGCTGAACGCCGACGGCTCGTTGAAATGGAAATTCGCGGTTGGCGGGATCATTGATTCCTCGCCGGCGGTCGGCCCGGATGGGACGATTTATTTTGGTTCGCATGACAAGGCGTTTTACGCGCTCACGCCGGACGGAAAGCTTCGCTGGAAATTTCCAACGCATGGGGAAATCTTTTCATCCCCCGCCGTCAATTCTGACGGCTCAATTTATTTCACCTCGACGGATGGGAATCTCTACGCCATGAATCCGGACGGCACGGAACGCTGGCGCCTGCACACGGGCGGATACACGGAATCTTCGCCGGTGCTGGACGCGCAGGGACGGGTTTATCTTGGCGTGAATTACTCAAAGAGGTGCATTGGTGCGGATGGAAAGGAAATTTGGGCGGGCGGTTGTCCGCAGCTGGTTGGAGATTCGCCGGCGGTCGCGGCGGACGGCCTGGTCTGTTTCGCCTCGGCATGGGGCAGCCTCTCCGCCTTCAATGACCAGGGACAGGTGGCATGGGAGACGTTCATTGGCCAGGGGGTGGTTCCAACCTCGTCCCTGGTGATCGGCCCGGATGGTGCAATTTATGTGTGCGATGGACCCACGTTGTTTTCATTTGTGTCCACGAACAATGTGCCTCTGGCGAAAACTGCCTGGCCGATGTTCCGGGCGAATCCGCGCCACACCGGACGGGTGAATGTGAATTGAAAACTACAGCCGTTCGCGGCCGCCAAAGCCGGTTTCCAAATCGTGCCAGAATTCCACTGCATCCTCATCCTGTTCCCAGCAGAGAAAAACCTCCTTGTCGCCGATGATGGCTGGAAAATCCAGCAGCCCGCGCTCAAGGTCCTTGATGAAAATCTCGCGCTTTTGAAATTCGGCGAGCAGTTCCTGCGTGTCCGCCAGCGAGCGGATCCATTTGTTCACGGTTTCGCCGCCGATGTCGTTCCCCTGCTCCGTCAGGCCGCTCAGGCGCTGTTCGTAGCGGTGCAGTTCTTCACGCAGCCGGTTCAGGCGGTCCAGCCACAAGCGGATTTGCGGCAGCAGTCCGTTCGCCTCCTCAAGCGTGTAATGCTTTTTAAAACGATGTTTCATCGTCTGTATTCACCTTCACAAATAAAGACCGTTCGCGGACGGACGCGACTGGCGCGCCGTCCGCGAACGGATGAATTGAACCGCACTACAGAATTACTTCTGCCAGGTGCGCTTCTTGTGACGATTCAAGCGCAGCTTCTTGCGCCGTTTGTGCTTGTTGATTTTTGCCTTGCGGCGTTTTTTGATTGAACCCATATAAAGGATTGATGATGAAATAAACTAAAATGGGCGCAATGCCAATCTAAATTTGCTCCGGCCCGTTTTCTTTGTTTGCTTCAAAATGAAAAATTGGACGATTTCAGTAAACCACTTTGTTCAGCGGATATTCAATGATGCCTTCAGCGCCCGCCGCCTTCAGTTGCGGAATCAATTCACGCACCACGTGCTCGTCAATGATGGTTTCGACGGCGACCCAGCCCTTCAAACTCAAACTGGCAATCGTCGGATTGCGCAGTGCGGGCAAATCCTTCAGCAGCTTCGCCAGGTTTTTTTCCGCGATATTCATTTTCAAGCCGACTTTCGCCTCGGCTTCGAGCGCGCCGTTCAACAGCATCGCCAGCGTCTCGATTTTTTTGCGCTTCCACGAATCCTTCCAGGCATCGTTGTTCACAATCAATCGAGGTGTCGAAGACAACAGCGTGTCCACGATGCGCAGCTTGTTCGCGCGCAATGACGAGCCGGTCTCAGTGACCTCGACAATCGCGTCTACCAGTTCGTGCGCCTTCACCTCGGTCGCGCCCCATGAAAATTCCACCTCGGCCTTCACGCCGTTTTTCTTCAGATATTTTTTTGTCAGGTTGACGACTTCGGTAGCGATGCGTTTGCCCTCCAAATCTTTCACCGATTTGACCGGCGAATTTTCCGGCACGCACAACACCCAGCGCGCGGGCTGGCGCGTGGCCTTGCTGAATAGAAATTCGCCGACCTCGTGGACTTTCGAGCCGTTCTCGATCACCCAGTCGTGACCGGTGATGCCGCAATCCAAATAACCGTGCTCGACGTATCGGCTGATTTCCTGGGCGCGAATAAGCCGGATTTCCATCTCCTCGTCGTCCACATGCGGAATGTAGGAACGGCTGCTAACGGTGATGTTGAATCCTGCCTTGGCCATTTTTTCGATGGTTGCTTCCTGCAGGCTGCCCTTGGGCAGTCCAAATTTTAATTTATTGCTCATCTGAATTGTGTGATCCACGTTTGGCGCGAGGTCTCAAAAGATAATCTCTGGATACTTCAAGCACGTGACGGACTTAGTTTGCCAAGTACGAGTACAAAACGCCACTTTTAATGCATCCGACTGTCATCTGCTGAAATTTCAATTTGGAAGAAGAGGAGCTATTTCTTCCAAATCACTTTTCTTCCTACGACAGAAATCTCGCCGCGCGCGACCGCTGCCACACATTTTGGGTAAAGCTCATGTTCTGCCGAGTGAATCCGTGCATGCAAACTTTCCGGCTTGTCGTCATCCAGCACCGGCACCGTTTGCTGTCCAATGATCGGCCCGGCATCCACGCCCGCGTCTACAAAATGCACCGTGCAGCCCGTCACCTTCACGCCATAATCCAGCGCCTGCTTCCATGCTTCAAGTCCGGGAAACGAAGGGAGCAGCGACGGATGCACATTCACGATGCAGCCTTCGAACGCGCGAAGAAATTCACCCTTCAAGACGCGCATGAAACCGGCGAGCACTATTAAATCTACTTTGGCTTCGCTCAATATCTTAACAAAATTTCCCTCGGCTTCCTCATCCAGCTTCGTGCGGAATTTCCCAGGTGGAATGAATTGCGCAGGAATGCTCCGTTCCCGCGCGTGCTCCAATATTCTTGCGCTCTCGACGTCGCTCAAAACGACGGCCACTTGAGCCGGAATTTTCCCGCAGGCGACGGCATCGGCGATGGCCACGAAGTTGGAGCCTTTGCCTGAACCGAGAACTCCGAGTCGAAATGGATTGCTCACGACGATTTGAATAACAGACGCGACGCTCAAAACAAGTTGAAAGCAGCAAGACGCCGTTCAATTCACCGGATCAAAAAGGATGCTTATGAACAAAAAGGATTGAGTCTGCTCATCGGCAATCACAAACAAGAACGGACGATTGACAAACATTATAAATTGTTTTTTGCCAAAGCGGTCAACTTTTTTGATGACACATCGGTTTGTCGCATAAACAATGGTGCTATCGAATGACCGTCACGCTTTTCATCCCTTGTTTTATGGACGCGCTGTATCCGCGTGCCGGCATCAGCATGGTCGAAATTTTGGAACGCCTCGGCCATCACGTCGTCTGTCCCGAGGAGATCGCCTGCTGCGGCCAGCCGCCGTTCAACTCCGGCTACCACGCCGAGGCCCGCAACATCGCCACGCCGGTGCTGGAAAAACTGGCGGATGCCGAAGCCGTTGTCATCGGCTCCGGGTCCTGCGGTGCGATGGTGAAAAACTTTTACCCCGAACTTTTCAAAGAGACGCGCCACGCGCAGCTCGCCAAACAAGTCGCCGCCCGCACCTGGGAATTTTCCGATTTTCTCGTCAGCAAGCTGGGCGTGACAAATCTCGGGGCAAAGTTTCCGCACAAGGTCACGTTCCACGACGGCTGTCACGGCCTGCGCGAACTCGGCATTCACCAGCAGCCGCGCGCGCTGCTGACGAACGTCCGCGGTTTGGAATTGGTCGAGATGACCGAGGTTTCGTGCTGCGGCTTCGGCGGGACGTTCGCCGCAAAATTTCCAATGATTTCCACCGCGATGGGCGAAGTGAAATGCGCCGCCGCCGCCGAGACCGGCGCGGAATACATCGTCTCCAGCGATTCAAGCTGCCTGATGCACATCCAGGGTTTGCTGTCGCGGCAGGGCAAGCCGACCAAAACCATCAGCCTCGCCGAGGTTTTGAACACACGATGAGCTCCGCCTCCCAATTCAAATCTCGCGCAGCCGAGAAGGCCGGGGATCTGCGGCATCGCTCGGTCATCCGCACGGCGCTCCGCAGCTACGAAGTTGTCCGCGACAAGCGCAAGGCGGCGTTTCAAAGCTGGGAATCCGCCCGCCAGGCCGCCGCCGAAACGAAATGGGAAGCCATCAATCATTTGGACGAACATCTCGTTGCGCTGACCAGCAAGCTCGAAGCGCGCCGGACAAAAGTCCATTGGGCGAGCAACGGAGCACAGGCACGCGAGATCATCGCACAGATTCTTCGCGACAAAAAAGCGCGCTCCATCATCAAGTCCAAGGCGATGACGAGCGAGGAAATCCACCTCAACCACGCGCTGGAGAAAGAAGGTTTCACCGTCGTCGAGTCCGACCTCGGCGAATTCATTGTCCAGCTCCGGCACGAGCCGCCGTATCACATTGTCTTCCCCTCGATGCACCTGACGCGCGGGGAAATCAAGGATCTGTTTCAGAAAGAACTCGGCGACGCCCCCTCCGACTCGCCGGAAGAACTGACCATGGTCGCGCGCCGCGTGATGCGGCAGAAATACATCACCGCCGACGTCGGTTTCACCGGCGCAAATTTTGCCATCGCCGA
>PKZR01000404.1:0-6510 GCA_003133815.1 Limisphaerales bacterium
GCATCGGGGCGATTTGCTGCCATGTTTCTTCGTGACTGGCCTGCGACGGGACGTCGCCGCCACTGGTTAAAATGGATTCCATGTATGCCTCCTGTTCGCGACGTTGCCGACGCCGTTGAATGGTCAGCACGTTGGCGCTGGCGTATCGCGCGGTGCGGCACAGCCAGCCGGCCAGCACAGTGTGCTGTGACAATTTATCCGCCTTTCGCGCCAGAATGATAAACACCGCCTGTGTGATGTCTCCGGCCAGATGTGTATCGCACACCTGCCGCAATGCAACCGAATACACGAGATTGACATGGCGGGAAACAAGCGCGGCAAAGGCCTGCTCGGAATTGTTCCGGGCGTAGTCCCGCAGCAGGGCCATGTCGTCGTTCAGCATTTCATCCATATCATTTACACCGGCGGGAAAAGGTAACGAAAAATCCCGCTGCCGCCCGCTGAAAAAGAAAAGCGACGAAAATGGGGTGGACAATTTTTGTGCTACAAAAGCCAATAAATGGGATTCACACAATCACATTGGATGATAGTGTCCATTCAGTTTACAAATCATGAAAATCACCGCTCCATGTGAAACCTCTTCCGGCGAGACCCGCGCGCCACTGACACCGGACTCCGTGGCCAAGCTCGTCAAGCTCGGCGCGCAGGTGGAAGTCCAGGCCGGCCTCGGCACCGCCGCAGGTTTCCCCGACGACGCCTACATCAAAGCCGGCGCGACCGTCTCGACCGACCGCAAGGCGCTCATCAGCTCCGGCGACATCGTGCTGCGCCTGCGCAAACCGCCGGTTGAGGAAATAGCCTGGCTCAAGTCCGGCGCCATCCACGCCAGCCTGCTCGACCCGTTCAACGAAAAGGAACTGGTCAACAAATTTGCCGAGCGCGGCGTCAGCGCCATCAGCATGGAATTCATCCCGCGCACGACCCGCGCGCAGAAGATGGACGTGCTTTCCTCGCAGGCGAACCTGGGCGGCTATGAAGCCGTGATTCTTGCCGCGCGTTATTCCAACAAAATTTTTCCCATGATGACCACGGCGGCGGGGACGATCCTGCCGTCCAAGGTGTTTATCATCGGCGTCGGCGTGGCGGGTTTGCAAGCCATCGCCACCGCAAAACGTCTCGGCGCGAAAGTTACAGCTTACGACACCCGGCCCGTCGTCGAGGAACAGGTGAAATCACTCGGCGCACAATTCCTCAAGATAGATATTGGCGAGACCGGCCAGACCAAGGACGGCTACGCGAAGGCGTTGACGGAAGAACAGATCCAGAAGCAGCGCGACGCGATGAAGAAAACCTGCGGCGATTCCGACGTGGTGATTTCCGCCGCGCAGGTGTTCGGTCGCAAGGCGCCCATCCTCGTCACCGCCGAAATGCTCAATGCCATGAAACCCGGCAGCGTCGTTGTGGATCTCGCCGTTGAGACCGGTGGCAACGTCGAAGGCGTGAAATACAACGAAGTGATTGACCGCAACGGCGTGAAAATCATCGGCATCGCCAACCTGCCCGGCCGCGTGCCGCTCCATGCCAGCCAGGTCTATGCCGCGAACCTCGTCGCGCTCGTCGAGGAATTCTGGGACAAGAAGGAAAAGACATTCGTCCTCAAGCTCGACGACGAAATCATCAAGGGCTGCCTTGTCACGCATGGCGGCAAGATCGTGAACGAAAAACTCATCCCCAAACCCAGCTAAACCACAACCCAACAAATCTATGGATACAAACATCCTCTTCATCTTCATCCTCGCGGTCTACGTGGGGTTTGAAGTCATCTCCAAAGTCCCATCCATGCTGCACACACCGTTGATGTCCGGCACCAACGCCATTCACGGCATCATCCTGTTCGGCGGCATCCTGGTGCTGGCGGATGCGGCCACGCTGCTCGCGCAGGTGCTGGGGTTTGTCGCGGTTGTTTTCGGTTCGGCCAATGTGTTCGGCGGCTTCATGGTCACCGACCGGATGCTGCAAATGTTCAAGAAAAAGAAATAACATGAATCCCACCTTTCCATTAATCATCATCGGCGTCGCCGTCCTGTTCATCAACGGCATCAAGTTTTTGAGTTCGCCGAAAACCGCGCGCAAGGGCAACCTCGTGGCGGCGGCGGGAATGCTCATCGCCTTCATCTTCCTTCTCAAGACCGACGGCAGCTCCGTCTGGTCGCACGGTTGGAGCATCAACTACACGCTCATCGTCATCGCCACCATCATCGGACTCGTCATCGGCGCGACCGGCGCATACTCGGTGAAGATGACCGCGATGCCCCAGATGGTCGCCATGTTCAACGGCCTTGGCGGCGGCGCGGCGGCGCTGGTCGCCAGTCTGGAATTCATTCGCGGCTCGCACAGCGACGTCGGCATCACGGCGTTCATCGCCGGTTCCATGCTGTTCGCCACGCTCATCGGCTCGCTCTCTTTTTCCGGCAGCGCGATTGCCTATTTGAAACTGGAGGGAAAATTTGAAAAACCCATGACGTTCACCGGCCAGAACATTTTGAACGGCCTCATCCTCCTCGTGATCCTCGGCCTGTGCGTTTTCCTGACGGTCAACGCCTCCAGCACCAACGCCACAGCCGCCTTCATTATCATGTTCTCGCTCGCGCTGTTCTTCGGCGTGGCAATGGTCATGCCCATCGGCGGCGCGGACATGCCGGTCGTCATATCGCTGCTGAATTCCTTCACCGGCCTCGCGGTCGCCGCGGACGGATTCGCCATCAACAATCTCGCAATGGTCGTCGCCGGAACGCTCGTTGGTTCCTCCGGCACATTGCTCACGCTTCTCATGTGCAAGGCCATGAACCGCCCGGTCACAAATGTGCTCTTCGGCGCATTTGGTTCCAGCGGCAGCGCGGCTGCTGCGGCAGGCGGCGTCGCTGGAACAGTCAAACCCATTCAAGCCGACGAAGTGGCCCTGCTGCTGGCCTACGCGCAGCGCGTCGTGGTCGTCCCCGGCTACGGCATGGCCGTGGCGCAGGCGCAACATTCCGTCCGTGAACTTTCCGACGAACTCGGCAAGCGAGGCGTCGAGGTGCAGTTCGCCATCCATCCCGTCGCAGGCCGCATGCCCGGCCACATGAACGTTCTGCTGGCCGAGCCGAATGTGCCTTATGACCAGCTAATCGA
The DNA here is from genome assembly GCA_003133815.1 of Limisphaerales bacterium. Classification (GTDB taxonomy): domain Bacteria; phylum Verrucomicrobiota; class Verrucomicrobiia; order Limisphaerales; family UBA11358; genus UBA11358. The sequence continues at coordinate 3,112 of PKZR01000404.1, forward strand.
AATGGAAGCCATCAACCCATCCATGGACCGCGTTGACGTCTGCCTCGTCATCGGCGCGAACGACGTCGTGAACCCGGCCGCGCGCGAGGACAAGTCCAGCCCCATTTACGGCATGCCCATCATTGACGCCGACCATTGCAAGACCGTCATAGTCATGAAACGTTCGATGGCCGCCGGTTTCGCCGGCATCGAAAACCACCTTTTCTACAAGGACAACACCCGGATGCTTTTCGGCGATGCCAAAGCCTCGCTGAACGCGCTTGTCACCGCAGTCAAGGCCAGTTGATTTATCATGTCAGTCAGCATATCCAACCTGGAATCGCAACCATTCTTGAAGGGAATGAGTACGCGGCACCTTGAACTGCTCGTGGAAGATTCGCTTCCCGCCGAATTCCACGCCGGCGACCACATACTGCACGAAGGTGGCGCCGCCAACCGCTTCTATCTCATCCTCGAAGGCCGGGTGGAGGTGGAATCGTCCGCGCAGGACAGCGAACCCGTGTCCATCCAGACACTCGGGCCGGGCGACATGCTCGGCTGCTCGTGGTTGTTCCCGCCGTATAGCTGGCGGTTCGACGCGCGGGCCACCACCCACACCAAGGCCCTGTGTTTTTACGGCACGCGCCTGCGCAAGCTGTGCGAAGAGAATCACGACCTCGGCTACGAATTGATGAAGCGCGTCTCCGAAGTCGTCGTCAAACGGCTGCAATCCGTCCGCCTCAAGCTGGTGGATCACAACAAGAATCTTCAACCGTTGGAGTAACCCTTCCGGTCGCCAGCCATCCGGCAACAGCTACGACAACGCCGTCATGGAAAACTTCTGGAGCAGCCTCAAATGCGAACTGGTGCATCGCCGCCTGTGCGCCACGCGGGCTGAAGCCAGAGCCGTCGTCTTTGAATGGATCGAAGTGTTTTACAACCGTGAGCGGCTCCATAACTTCCTTGGCCATCATTCCCTGTAGACTTTGAAACCAATCTGAACTTGAAAAACCTGTGTCTAATGCATCCACATCCTGTCCACCAAATCGAGCCAAGACCAATTTGTATTAGCAATAGTCATATTATTTATAGTAAATATTTGGTCTAAGATTACAAAGTAACTGAAACCATAAATCACAAAACTGACATTTTAAATAATCGTGGCAATATTTCAGGGTCGGCGCGCTGCGCCGACCGGACATCGCAGCGCGACGTCTCTACATTCAAAGTGGCCTCCGGCAAAGGAGGCCGCTTTTTTAATTCCCGCGTGGCAGCCGACGTGACGAGGCTCTTTTCAAATTCGGAATGCGGAATGTTGAATTCGGAATATCAATAATGAGCCTTGTTACCTCGGCTCCTACAGAATTTTATTCGGGCGCGAAATAACTTTGACAGCAAACCGCCCGTCTGCATTGATAACCCCATGCCAATAATAGCCGTGGCAAAGACAAACGGGCATTGCTCTGTGCGCGAAGTCGCTCGAATCATAGTTAGACTGCATTAAACTTATGAAATTATTTTTTAAGAATTTGATTATGTTGACTACACTGTTCTTGAGCAGCGGCCTTTTTATTGCTTATGAAATTCACTTCTGCTGGAAAACCAGCCAAAAATTTTGGAACAAGCAGCTTCCCTTCAGTTGCCTGTTGTTAGTGATGTTTGTGGGCTTTGTCTGGTTTATCATTTGCTATAGTTTTGGAAAACCCTATGCAGATTCCCTTGTTCTTCAAGTGATCCAGATAATTAGCAGAGCGCGTCTTGCACTTTATTGGCGGGCGATGCATTTTTACAGCGTCATACTCTTCCGGCGGCGTTTAATATTTGGCGTTTTTATTGTGACAGTTGCTTGGACAATCCTTTGCATATATTCGGAGCCTCCAATTTATTCGTCCACCTGCGTCATAAAATTACTTTCTGATCTTAATCAAGATATTCCAGCTTATTGATAAATCTTCAGCTTCAGCAGTTGATATTTGCGCTGCTCACATAATCCGCGCGCCAAAGGAGAGGTTTTTATGTTCCCTGCGACTTGTATTGTACCGGCGGTTGGCGGAGGATTGCCAGTCCTGACTAGGAAAAAGCCGGAACAAGCAAATGTTCCGGCTGTCTTGTTATTGAATGAATCAACGCACCGCGATGACTTTTCCGGTCTGTGTTGAGGCCAGATCGGTGCCGGCTTCGTCACTGACCTGCTCCACGCCGGCCAGTTGCCACACCTGGTTGACAAACTTCTGCTGTTCAATCTCGTCGGAAGAGGTGCCATACAAAGTCACCACTCCCTTGTTGACCGAGGCCGAAGGGCTGTCGCCGATTCTCGTGTCCATCATGATCATGTGGAATATTTTGTCGTTGATGGCGATGTCCGTCGCCCGGATGTCGGAAACGGCCGTCGCCGTCGGAGCCGGAACAATCGTATAGGCTGCGGCGTTTGACATTTGATTGGTTTCGGAACAGAAGGCGGCGCCAGCAGCGAGCGGCAGCGCGAGACAGAGCAAGATTTTGAGTTTGGAGTTGGTTGACATATTTTTAATTTTGTTTTGGTTGTTTAAATTGTTTTCACTTATCACTGTCCAAGAATAGTCTTCGCTGTCTGGCCCCGCCATTAGGTGTAACCCTCCGGGGTATAACCCTACCGGACGATTTGTGAATGGAATCAGGACGAACTGAAGCAGAATGAAGCGCAGTCAACCGGACGCAGGAAAACGGAATGAATTTTAGAGAAACAGTCGGTTGGGCAATGGCTGGCCCGGGCAGGTTGGCGGCGGGAGCTGTGCCCGGACGCCATTGGCCGTATGCAGGATGCCCCCCACCTTGCCCAGCAACTTGGCGAGTGTGTAGGGCTTAAGCAAAGTCGCCTTGACTGGCAGCCAGGGGTTTTGCCGCAGCTCATCCACCGGGAGCAATCCCGATGTGAGAATGACCGGCACCGCCATGCGGGCGGCATGGAGTTTCCGGCACAAATCGATGCCCGTGACCTTGGGCATGTTGTTATCGGTGATCAACAGGTCGTAGCTGTTTAGCTGCAGAGCATCCCAGGCGGTCGCCCCGTCTTCGACGGCGTGAACCTCGTAGCCGGAATCCATGAGCACATCGACGTTGAAACGGCGCACTTCCTTGTCGTCATCCGCGAAGAGAATGCGCTGGGGCGGATTTGTCTGGCATTCAAACAATGACCCGGCGTCTTCCCAGTCTTCGAAGAATTCATTCTCATTCATAACCCTGCCATTAGAGCGGGAATTGGCGGAGGATGCCATGGGGTCTTTTACCCATGTCCTTGCGAGGCTCAATTTTCGGTTGATTCAGGGGTGCAAATATTATTTTCTTTCATTGGTGTGAGAAGGTTGGAGCATTTCAATCTTTTTTCGCGGTTACGGTTCCAGCGCATTCTGACCTACACGTTAAATTCCCTGACCAAGAAAA
>PKZR01000404.1:6601-7209 GCA_003133815.1 Limisphaerales bacterium
TCGCGGCCATCTTCATGGGTATATCCGAACTGGCTTTCTGCGTCGGCGTTCTGGCGTTCGGCCACTTCCGGCTGGGGCTGGGCATCGCCGCGTTACAGACGCTGACGTTCTTCACCTTGGTGTGCGGAAATCAGGCAACTACCTATGCTGTCCGCGCCCGTGGGCGAATCTGGTCATCGCCCCATCCGTGCCGCTGGCTGGTCTCCTCGTCTGTCCTTGATGTATTCATTGCCGCAACCTTGGCCGGATTTGGCTGGCTCATGACGCCGCTGCCGGTCTGGGTATTGGCCAGCGTGTTGGCTGGGGCCATGGTTTTTGTCTTCGTCCTGGATTTGGTGAAGGTGTCAGTTTTCGCCCGCTTGAAGATTGGGTAAACAACTTGTGATTGAGCGCCGCCCATATAAAAAATGAGCGCGCCGTATTTCTTGGCGCGCTCGAATCGTGAAAGGTTCGGTAGCTTCGTTTAGTCGGCGGTCAAACTGATCGCGCCGCTCCAATCGCTTGTGCCGGCCGTGCCGGCGGCGTTGACATCAATGGTGTATTTCACCCCCGCCACCAAACTGCTGAACGTATGGGTGGTGGCCGTGTCCTGTTCGATCACCGGCACC
>PKZR01000081.1:0-398 GCA_003133815.1 Limisphaerales bacterium
ACTGGCAATGGTTCGTGACGAACTGGCAATGGTTCGTGACGAACTGGCAATGGTTCGTGACGAACTGGCACCGATTTTACAAGGTTGGGCCTCAATTTTGAGGGGTTTACAAGCCAATTTAGGCTGTTTTAGACTAAAAACGGGTTGTAGACCGGAAAATTGCCTCAAATCGGCGTTGTTTTCGTATGGTAGGGATGCTGCGCTGCGGCGTCCTTGTCCGGCAGAACGGATCGAACATGGTAAAAGCCATGTCCTTTCCGTCGCCTGACGCTGCGTCGGGCGATAGTGGCCATCCGCAAGGATCAGCGCGCTGTCCCTACCTTGATATTTTAACTGCCATATCATACTCATTTTCAACTTGGCGTTCTCGGCGTCTTGGCGGTTCATCAATCCGGCGG
>PKZR01000081.1:465-5600 GCA_003133815.1 Limisphaerales bacterium
CGCAGCAGCGACATCGTTTGCTGCGGCAGCCATTCATACATCTCGTCGCTGTTGTAATTCGTGTTGGCAGGGTTCAAGAACGGCGACTGAACCGTCAGTTGCGGCACGGCCAGGATGTCGCCGACGTTCTCGAATGTTCCTGTCAGCCCGTCCGCATTCACAAAATTAGCCCGCGCATAATTGATGTTGGTGATCAGGATGCCGAGCGATGAACTTGAAATCGCCTGGTTGCCGACGGGGGCGATGACGGTGTAAAGGTTGGTGAGGCTGACCGGCGGCAGCGCGATGCCGCTGAACAATGCCGACCATGCCGCAAGGCCCGCCGCAGGATCGGAACTGCCCGCGCCCACGTTGACCGAAAGCTGGCCGCGGGTGGCGTTCTCGTTGAATGCGGTCGTGAACAGGTCGAACAATCTCCAGTCCTGCGCCGGCGTGGAATTGTCCGCATCGAAATATTGGTTGGAACTGATCATCAAATCGCCCGTCCATGTCGCCCAGGTGCTGAGGCCGTTGACCGACGACAGGATGTTGGACGACTTGAGATACACCGTCTGCCACGGAGTGCCGCGATGAACCCTGCCGAGCCAGCCGATGGTCGGGAATTTGTTCGTGGGGAAATCCCAGTTGTCCGGCGTATATGCCAGCGGATCGCGTTCGGCCAAATTATATGCGTCTGGATCAAACGATAATGCCCCACCTTCAGCCGCCAAAAACGGATTGCCGCCCCACGGTGCAAAACGATCGTTCAACTGGCCCAGATTAAGGCTTGTCAATGGCGTGATGGTTTGCGCCGATGCAGAAACCTGCGACACCCCTTGTTTTGGAATCGTTGAAGTATTGGGCGAAGGTGCGTCAATGTCGCTGGCCAGATAATGCACCAGCGGATCGTTGGCCTGCCAGGTGATATATTGAACGATGTAACGGGTCGGTGCATAGGGCGCATCCACGCTTAACAGCAGGTTTGTTGTCGGGCCATAATGATTGCCTGGCAGGAAAAATGCCTGAAAAAATGCCTGCTGCTGGGCAATTGTTCCGCCCAGAGCCACCGCATCGGGATCAGCTTGCCACAAGCCATCTTCCAGCGGCGGTGAGCCACCCGGTTTGGAAATTGCGACTTGATGTACTATGCCATAAGTCGGCCCGGCCGGCGGCAAGCTGCCCGGCGGATAATTGGTATCCCAAACACCTCCTTCGTAACCCGCTGAGCCCGGAGCATCATCTTCCGCCAGATAAGAATTTACATTGAAGTTGGTGTCCGGCCCGTTGAAATGGACGTAATCTATGACGTGATAAATGTTATTGGTTACATCCAGCATGAACACCTGCAACCGGTTCGTCATCAGCACGCCAAACTGCGGAAAGTGAAAACCGTTCGGTGAGTTTGATTCAAACAACAACGGGCTTGGTGGTGTTATGATGCCAAAATAATTCGTGGGAATCAAACAGGGCGGTGTCAAACCTGGAGGCAAAGTCGCCCCGGTTGCATAGGGCGAACGATAAACCGAATTCGTCAGCGTGGGTCCGGTGAAAGTGGCAATGACAAAGGAGGCGGCAGTCGGTTTGCCGGCATACCACGGAGCCGTGCCCGGCCAGGAGGTGATTTGATACGGGTTGCTGATATTATTGGTTGTAAAAACTATGTTTTGGGGAATGCCCGGTTCAGCCGTTGGAAGACCCTCATCATTGGTGATTGTCAATGATGCGGTTTCATTGAGGCCAATCAACACCGTGCCGGGATAAGCGGCTGCATAGGAATTCCACAGCTCCACGCCGAGCTGGCTGGCCAGACTCATCGTATACATCTGGTTCGTGCCGGTGATTGTCGGAGGAGTCACAAGCGATGCGTTCGTCGTGCGCGTCAATTGCAACCGGCGCGTGACGCCAAGATTGTTCTCCACGGAAAACTCGTTGAAATTCGGGAAGCCTTTTTTCGCGCCGATGATCCACGGCACGCCGTAGATGTTGACATCGGACGAAATGGTGGCGCTGGACAAGTTTGCGATGGTCGTGATTTCGAACGGCTGCGAAAGCTGGAGGTCGGCCGGCCCTGAAACGGTGTTTGGGCCGGAAGCGCTGTTTAGGTTGGTGTAGCCCATGATGTAAATGTTCGTGCCGGAGCGGGAGAACAACGGACGGAAAACATCGGGATAATCCGGTGTGCTGTTGTTTACCCTGTTGTTCACCGTCGCGTCATACATGTTCGCGGCAAGCTGGAGGATGCGGTTCACGGCGGGCGTATAGACGAACTGGCCGTTCACATAAACCGGGATGTTGCCGATGCCGAAGGCGTTGGTCGTGGACGCGCCGAAGGTGTTTGTGAAGACGCCAAAGGCGTTAGGGCCTTGATTGATCCAGTTCGCGGTGTAGGCGCGCAGCATCCGGTCGGCGGCGTTGGTGAAAAATTCCAGCGGCGTCCACGCATAAAAATTGGTCTCCATGCTGGGCACGATGACGCCGTTGGTGATGTTGCGGTAGTTCAAGTTCATCTTGCCCGTTTCCGGCGTGGTGTCCGTGCCAAGCTGCGAGAGCAGGCGATAAAAGGTGTAGCGGTCGTAGGTGGAAACGCCCGTGCCGGCATTGAGCAGTCGGGTGGTGAAACCGAATCCTGTCACGCCAATCTCGGTTTTCGTCGTGTCAAACAAGTCCGATGGTGTGAAGAAATGGTTTGTATTGTCTGCTCCCGCCCAAGGCAGATTAATGGCTTGGCCGCTTACATAAATGCCCGGCGTATTGGTCTGCAACGGCCCGTCAGAATAGGCGTCAATGTCGTTTTGAAATGGCGGGAAAGTTGCCAAAGTGGTGAACAATCCGTTTGGGCCGCCGACGGGATAGAGCGAGCTGTAATTGTTATTGTAGCGATATGCGAGCAGCGCTCGTGCGTCGTCGAAGGCTGTGCCAACATTTGCAGAAGGTGTCGGATTTGCCTGGTCATATTGATACCAATTTGCCGAACCAATTGGAAAATTTGGGTATGAGCCAACGACTTCACCCCATTGATTCGTATTCAAGTCTGCGAGAAATGCCGCGAGATTGATTTCCCAGGAGCCGACACCTTGATTGCGGAAAAAAACATCGCCGACGCCAACCGGCGGTGGATTCACGGGTCGAATTCCAGTGACGCTGTCAAACGTCTGGTTGTGAATCGCATTCAAATCAAGCGAGTTGCCGACGGGCAGGGCGATGAAGGCGAAGCGTGCGACGAACGGGTTGTTGAGTCCATACGGCTGGTCGGGATGCGCCAGCACTCCGATCCATTCCGGGTCGCCNNTCCGTTGCGGTTCAGGTCGAGATAGAAACGGAAATCATAACTCAACGGGCTGGCATAATTGCCCGGAGGGTTTGGAACAAATACCGGCGGGCGCGGGCTATACCAGAGATTGGTCAGCATCGTCAGAAACTGATTTTGCAGCAGCGGAGCCGAGCTGCCGATGAGATGGTCGTAATTGATGCTCTGGAATGGAACGGTGGCATCAAACCCGTTCGGATTGATGTAATTCGTCGAGACGATCAGGCCGAAGTTGTAGGGATTGGTGGAGGACAGGATGCCGGCCATGGTCTGGGCCTCGGCGCTGGCCAGCGCGGCATCGGCGGCGAGTCGCGCGGTGGCGGTGTCTCCCGCCGTTGCCACGGCGCTGTTTTCGCGCCGGCTGATGGCCAGGAACGCGAGCGCCATGACCAGCGTCACGGACAGCAGGATGAGCGTGATGATGAGCGCGATGCCTTTTTCAAAGTGGCGGGTGACGGGTGACGGGTGAAAAGGATGTGAGCCGCTCGCGGGACGGTTTCTCTTGTCACTTGACACTTGCCACTTGTCACTTTTGGTTTTCATTGGTAGGCGGACGGGTCAACGTTTGGAATTGAGATGCGCTGGCGGAAAACGTGAACTTTGCCGGACTGCTGCGCGAGATAGTTGCTCTGCGCGATGGAATTGTTCGGCCATGTCGAGGCGCGTTGCAGGGTGCGGTCTTCGAGCGTGGCCATTTCAATCTCCACGGCCGCAGGAACGGCGTTGCTGTAAAAATAATAGCCGGGTGTGCCCGGGACATTCGGCAGGAAATTGGTCCTCATGTTTGATGCCGCCAGATTGTTGGTGATCGTCGCGCCGTTGACGTCGAAGGCGGTCAACCGCAATCCCACCACGCCGTCAATCAGATGGCTGTAGCCGGTCGGCACGTTGGTGAACGCCTCGAAGTAGTTGTAGAACAGGTTGCCGGGCATACCCGGCGTGGCCACCGGGCTGCTGGCGGAAAACCTGTAAAGCGAGTAGAGGTTGGTGGGCGACAAATACACCGCATAGCCCGTGGCAAACCATGTCGGAACCCCGCCCTGGTTTCCAAGGCTCAGGATGAAGAAATTTTCCTGAATGTTCGCCCTCGTATTTCCGCTGGCGACCAGGGATTGGTAAAGCGGCGGATAACCATAGCTCGTCACGCAAAAATTCACCGCGCCGTTGTTCACGCCCAGCGACGGGGTCATGGCTTTTAAATCCCCGGACATCAAATCCATCGCCGCGCGGCCGCCTTCGAGCACGTCGGTCTGCGTGACGCTGGCGCGGAAGGCCGTCTGGGTGCTGTTGAAGACGCCCATCAGCACGATCACGATGAGCGAGAGCAGCACCACCACGACCATCACCTCGACGAGGGTGAAGGCTGCGAGGATGACGGGTGACGGGTGACAAGTGACAAGACGAGCCGTTCTGGAGCCGGCTCCTGTCACCTGCCACCTGACACTTGTCACTGTTGTTTTTGTATTCAAGGTGAGATGCCGAACGATTGCGGCTGGTAAAAATAAAGCAACTGCCCAAGTGAATTGGTCTGCAACATTTGCCCGGCGATCATCGCGCGATATGTCAGGCGGCTGCGACCGACGCTGTTGTTGGGCAGCAGCGGCCATTCAAATGTCAGGCGCAGCTCGTGCAGGTTTGCCTGCAAATTGGGATAGATGGTGGCGGCCGCGACCGGCGCATTGGCGAAGAAAATGCGGTAGCTGAAGGAATCCTGCTGCAAGATCTGGCTGTTCTGCGGCGGTTTTTCCACCGCAGGGCCGCTGATGGATCGGACATAGGCGATGACGTGGTTGCTGTAACCTCCGCTGAAAAGATTGTTGGTGGGGTTGAATCCTGTATCCGTGTATTC
>PKZR01000081.1:5616-8910 GCA_003133815.1 Limisphaerales bacterium
AAACGTAATTTGTCAGATCATTCGCGCCGCGCGCGCCCTTGCTGACGGCCTCGGTGAAGACGGTCGCATCCTGGTTGATGATGGTGTCCTCGCGGCTGTCGCGCTGCGTGCGCAAGCCCAGCGGCAGCACGCCGATGATGCCGACGAGCGCGACACCGATGATGGCCAGGCTGATGGCGACCTCGACCATGGTAAAACCGGTGACAAGTGACGGGTGACGGGTGACTAGATTTCCCCCGCAGCCGGTTCCTGCCACCTGCCGCCTGCCACCTGTCACTTGTTTCGGGAGCTTCATGGCAGCTTTTGGAATAACAGGGTTGCGCGTCCCGTCAGCGGATCAATGTCGATGATGTTGTAGGACGAACCGGTGCTGTTGGCGGCCGGAGTTTCTGTGACATCACCGGGATTGACAACTGTCAGTTGTGCAGACTTGGTGGCCGGATCAACTCCATAGTTCACGTTGCCCTGCGCCAGCGGAATGTATTCGTGATATGGATAGAGGTTGACTCCGTCAATTGTAAGCTGGCCAAGATAATTGAACGCAATGTAGGGCAGCCATATGGCAGTGTTAATATTAATATTTGTCGCCGTCGGAAATGGAATGTTGTTCGTGTAGTGGAATTGAGAAATACCGTAAGCCGGGCCAGAAACACCCAAGGGATTGATATAATTTGTGCCGGCAAATTTTTGCGCCGAGATGAATGTTCCGGACGGCAGCGACTGCCATGGCTCAAGATAATTCCACAGATGACGCCCCGGCTGGTCGCCGACCGCGCCCTGACTGACGAATGTGTAGCCGCTCAATTGCTTGTCAACCAGGTTGGCAATGAGAGACAGCTGTTGAGAATTGAAATTGTTCGTCCATGTGGAAGTAACCGTGTATGGGGGCAGCCAGAAATTGGTTGAAACAAAAACCATGTAGACCGTTGTATGGTTGTTGATGGCCTTTTGCCGCGCGCGTCCTACGTCGTCGAGCAACTGCCGCGACGCACCGATGCTGGAGTCGGATTTGCCGATGTTCTTCAGTGCCGGCACGGCCAGCCCCGCAAGGATGCCGAGAATGGTGATCACCACCAGCATTTCGATGAGTGTGAAGGCGGAAGAGCGACGGGAAGGGGAGTGCGATGGGCGCAACTCCTTGTCGTCGTTCACCTGCCACTGGTCACATGTTTTCACAACTTCACAACTTTCAAGAGAACCATTACTGCCAGCTCAGGACGTTGTCTTTGTTGGCGCCGGTGTTGGCAGCGATGTTAGGATCGATTTTCCCATCCGGCCCGGCGGACCAGACCATGACTGAGCCGCGGTATTGAAAATGATTTCCATTGCCATTGGCATCAGTTGTATTGACCAATCCATAATAGCCAGTCTGGCTGTTTGGCTGGGACTGAGACACAGTTTGCGAAGAATAAAAAGCATCCGCGCAGAAATTGTCATAATTCAAATCCATGCTGATGACATACGGATTGCCCCAAGGATCGCGATAGACCAAATCCGGGCCGATGCCCGGCAACGTCGGATCGCTCACCATCGTTGCATTGAGAAATGGTCTCTGCTGCGGATTTTTTACGTGATTATAATCCGCAGTTTGAGCTCCGCCGGCAGGATAAGTCTGTGTGTCCGTCAAAATCGCGATGACTTCGGAATTATTGCTGGTGTTGATTGAAGAAAAACCGTTATTGGCCAGAATGCTGCCGCCATATGTGAAATCTCCCGTTCCCGCCGAGGTCTGCGTGCCGTTTGAAACTGGAAAACGGCCATAAAGCGAATCATAGCCTTCAATGGCCGTGACAATGCCTTGCTCTTCGACCTTGGCCTTGTTCTTTTTTGCATTGGTTTTGACGGCTGAGAGCACCGGCAGCAGCATCGCCGCCAAAATGGCGATGATGGCGATGACGACGAGCAGTTCGACGAGGGTAAATCCGGCGAGACGCCGGCGCGACGATGGCAATATGGCTTTCATTGGTTTGAAATAAATCGGGTTGCGGCGGGAAGTATGCAAAACCAGCGGCGTTGCGGGCAATCGTTTTGTCAGTCGGCGGCGGTTTGTGCGGTTCTGCGAAATCACGGTGATCTCCGGCGACCATGAACAGTCGTGCCAGTCCACGGCCACGGGTCTTCGTCGCTCCGAAGCGGTTTCATCCGCGCAGGCGGGACGTTCGCCCGGGTTTTTCGCGCAATTATAACTGGCTATGATAAATTTCATGGCAGCGGATTATTGACTTGCACCTGGCTGCTCCAGTTGCAGATGAGGTATCTTGTCCCGCCAAACTGAATTTGAATCCACAAATCATAGGAGTTGGGATTGTTGATCCCGGGCGAGATGTAGCGCCAGGGATTTATATTCGGAGCACCGAGCGGCTGATAATTTTGATCCGGCCCCCCGACCGAGCCGAGCAGTACGGCAACCTGAACACTGTTGTTCGTGATGTAGATGTTATACTGGTTTGGCTTCAAATCGCCGAGAAACGGTTTGGCTGCGGCTGCGTCCTCGGTCGAACCGGCTTTGCTGCAATTGATAAAACCGCCCACGCCGAATCCGCCAGTGATGTTGCCCGCGCCGATTGAAGCACTTCCATCGAGTGTCTGATAGGTGCCGTTGTTATTGGTCGTGCCGAGCAGTTCAAAATAAAGAGGGCTGAACATCGCCAGATTTGTGGTGGCTGGAATGTTCGGGTTGTAGTTCGGATTGCTTGGCGGATAAATGCTGTAGGTGTCGTGGTAGCGTTGAATGGCGGTCTTCAACGCCTCCATCTCCGCCTTGGTGTGGGAAATGTATTGCGTTTTTTTCACCGATTTCATTACTGGAAAAGTGAGCCCGGCCAGCACGGCGATGATGGAGATGACGACAAGCATCTCGACAAGGGTAAAGGCCGGAGAAGTGCGGTGCGGAGCGCGGAATGAATCTGCGCTGTATGCGGCATCGTTTTTATTCCGCATTCCGCATTCCGCATTCCGCATTGGGTTCGTCTTGGTTTTCATTGTTATTTCAATTCGTCTTCCATCCGCTCGCTCAACCATTGTTTGATCATGCTCTGGTAATTGAGATACCGAGCCCGCGCGAGCCGCTTGATGCGTGCCAGCATCCTCGGGTCAATCCGCAGCGTAATCGTTACGGATTCGGATGCCTCAGCGTTGCCCGCCGTGGCCGCCTCCATGAGGCGCAGGTCGGGGCGGTTTTCCGACCAAAAATCAGACTCGGCGTTTTCGCTGTCGAAAATCGGCACGTCTTCCCAGTTGGCGAAAGTTCGCATTGTATATTTTCCGGTTCGTTCTCGTCCTCATTCTCGTCCT
>PKZR01000251.1 GCA_003133815.1 Limisphaerales bacterium
CCAAGTTGAAGTAAGACGATGCCGGTTGACCGAGTATCAAGCCAAGAAGTTCCGCGACGGCATCCTCGGCTTCGAGCGTCGTTGAGACGGAAATTCGCCAAAGTTGTTTATTTTTCATGCCAGTCGCGCCACGGCGTGAAGTTTAGCAATTCAACTTCGGCCAGGCGCGGATGGAGCGTGATTTGGGTGACGCCGGTGTATTCAATCTCAAAGGAATTGGTTTTTGGCAGCGGTAGTTCGAGCAGGATCGAAAGAATCATACGGACGACACCGCCATGGCAGAAAATGCCGACGGTCTGGCCGGGATGGTTTTTGATGATTTCGCGGAGGCACGGCTCGACGCGCGCGCGGAATTGCGGGCCGCTTTCGCCATTTGGCGCAAGGCCGCGCTCGATGTGGTCGAGCCACTCGGTCGTGTGGAGGTTGAACCGCTCGCAAACCTGCTCCCAGTTCAAGCCCGTCCAGTCGCCGAAATTAACTTCACGGAGAGCGGGCAAAATCGTTTGCGCCGGCGCACTATTATTCAAAAAAGGCGCGATCGTCTGCTGCACACGCTTCATCGGACTGGCGTAAATGGCGTCGAACTTTTTGTGATGCAGGAAGTTTGCCAGGATTTTTGCCTGTTCATGTCCGCGCGGCGAAAGGTTCATGTCAATCTGGCCACCGAAGATTTTGTGATAGCTTTCTTCCACCTCGGCGTGGCGAACGAGCAGCAGGCGCGTGAGTTTTGCAGATGACATGGCTGAATTATGCGAGGGCTTTTTGCTGCGCGGCAAGCAGTTGAATGATTCCAGTTTTGCCGAGCGCGAGCAAATCGGCGAGCTGTGATTCGGAGAAAGTCGACTCCTCGCCGCTGCCTTGAAGCTCGATGAATTCGCCGGCGGAATTCATCACCAGGTTCATGTCCACTGATGCGGCGACGTCTTCGGTATAACACAAATCCAGCAGCGGCTGGCCGTTCACAATTCCAACGCTCACGGCGGCAACGGATTTTAGTATTGGATTTTCATTCAATTTTTTTTCGGCCATCAATTTAGTGACCGCCAGCGACAGCGCGACGAATGCGCCGGTGATGGCGGCTGTTCTGGTTCCACCATCGGCCTGCAAAACGTCGCAGTCCACGCAAATCGTCCGCGCACCGACTTTTTCCAGATCAATCGCGGCTCGGATTGAACGGCCTATCAATCGTTGGATTTCGGACGAGCGTCCGTCCAATTTGCCCTTGAAAATATCGCGCTGTTTGCGCTGGAGCGTGGAATACGGCAGCATCGAATATTCGGCGGTGAGCCAGCCGCCGGTGACTTTTTGCTCCTTCATCCAGCGCGGCACGGATTCCTCGACGGTCACGCCGCAGATGACGCGTGTGCTGCCCCATTCAATTAGAGTGGAACCGGTGGCGTGCGGCGCGATGTGGTTTTGAAAGCGCAACGGGCGAAGTTGGTTTGTGAGGCGACCGTCACTGCGTGTGGATTCAGGCATAATTCAGCCGCAATGTTAGCCGGGGTTTGGCTGAACCGCAAACCGTGAATTGCCGTAACGGCTAAATCTGCTTGAACAAAAAGAGGAATGACGTATCTAATAGTCAAAATTAGTTGAGGAACTGATTTGATTCCATAGCGCAAATGGCTTTGCGCATGGAAGCCGGAACAAAAACCAAACAGGAAAACACAGTAAAACTATGAACAGAACCCAAAGAACATTGCTTGTCGCTGCGGCTGTCACCGGACTGATGACGGGCTTTGCGGTGAAAACCCTTGCTCAGGACAGCACGAATGCGCCCGCCGGCACCAACGCGCCGAGCGGAGACACGACTGGCAAGCACGATTGCGCCGGCAAAAACAGTTGCAAAGGCCAGGGCGGCTGCGGCGGCAAAAAAGGCACGAACAGTTGCAAGGGCCAGGGCGGCTGCAACACCAATGGCAGTTGCAAGAGCATTGCGAATTAGTTAGCTAAGCTCGCAAACCATCTGGAGATCTCAAACAATGGCGGAGCCGCCAACGGCTTCGCCTTTTTTGTTCCTGAATTTTGGTTTGCCAGTCTGGTTGAAAAGTTCCGTTCTTGCAATTCAAGGCTGATTTTACCAAATAAAATGGACGGCGCGCGGCAAATGGAATAAATCTGCCGCCCGTAGCTCCTATCTATGGACGAATTGTCTTTCGAAAACCTGGTGAACGCGCATTACGAGCCGCTGTATCGTTTTGCGTTGAGCCTCGCCCGTAGCGAAGCCGACGCGGGCGACCTGGTGCAGCAGACGTTTTGCCGCTGGGCGGCGAAAGGCGACCAGTTGCGCGACTCGTCGAAGGCGAAATCGTGGCTGTTCACGACGTTGCATCGCGAATTTCTCGGCCGCCGCCGGCACGAGGACAAGTTTCCGAAAGTCGAAATCTCCTTGGTGGAAGAGTCGGAACTGACTGCCATTTCGCCCTCGGCGGAAAAACAGATTGATGGCGCGAGCGTCATGTCGGCCCTGCAGCGGCTGGATGAAATGTATCGCGCGCCGCTGGCGTTGTTTTATCTGGATGAACATTCGTATCGCGACATCGCGGAAATTTTGGAAGTGCCGGTCGGCACGGTGATGTCGCGCATTTCGCGCGGCAAGGAATTGTTGCGCCAGATTTTTATTGAAAAGGACTCGCGATGAGCCGCGAAGAAGCCAGATTGATTTTGCAATCCTACCGCCCCGGCGGTCAGGACGCGGCAGACCCGCAGTTTGCCTTGGCGCTGGCCTTGGCGAAACAGGACGCGGAACTTGGTGCTTGGTTCGCGCAGCAGCAGAAATTTGACGCGAAAATCACCCGGGAAATTCGGTCGGTTCCCGCGTCGCTGGATTTGAAGGCGAAAATTCTGACGCTAGAAAAATTGAAGAAACAAAAAATCGTCGAATTGCCCGCGCCTGCTTGGTGGCGGAATTTATTTTCGTTCAATTCGCCGGTGTCGTGGGCGATGGCGGCGGCGATTGTGGTTCTCTTGAGTCTTGCTGTTTTTTGGAAACAGCCGGAAAGCGCGGCGCATTTTGTCGATTATTCGGCTCAGATGGTTTCTGCGGCGGTGAACGACACGAATCATGTGGACGTTGCAATCAGCGACATGAAGCAGGTCGTAGCATGGCTCGGCGATCACCAAGGGGAAAATAAATTTGTTCTGCCTGTGGCTTTGAACAATGGCGGCTTGATGGGCTGTCGCGTGCTGGCCTGGCACGGCCAGAAAGTCTCGATGCTTTGCTATGGCTTGAAGGATTCTGGTCATGTGGATTTATTCGTGGCAGAGGCAAATTATTTCCCTGACGCGCCGCCGGTGGACCAGCCGCAATTCGCCAGCAGCGGCGGAATGCCAACAGCAAGCTGGAGCCACGACGGCATTGCCTATCTGATTGTTGGCCACAGCGCGGCTGCGGATTTAAGAAAATTGTTGCAGCCGCAAACGACGGCTCGCGCGGAAATGCGGCTGTTTCCACCATTTTTCTGTTTGTGAATTTTGTCTGGAATAAATCAAGGGTCACCGTCTCTTATTTGCGAGCCGGCGCGGCGCGGATATAAAATTCGCGGGCGGCGGCCAAAGCAAAAACCAAAAACTAAAACCAAGAAATTATGAGCAGAACACAAAGAACATTACTCGTCGCGGCAGCCGTCACCGGATTGATGACCGGCTTTGCCGTGAATACCCTCGCGCAGGACAGCACCAACGCTCCCGGAGCAAGCGCGCCGAGCAGCGACTCGGGCAAGCACGACTGCAAAGGCAAGAATTCCTGCAAAGGCCAGGGCGGTTGCAAAGGCGGCAGCGACAATAACAGCTGCAAGGGCCAGAACAGTTGCAAAGGCAAGGGCGGCTGCAAAGGCGTTTGATTGATTGGATTTGTCTGGAGAGCGGAGCCGTGAAAAGTTCCGCTCTCCATTTTTGAAGCATGCCCGCAAACCAGTTCAACAATTTCACCGACTACGGCATCGGGATCGGCCTGCGCGTGCCGCATT
>PKZR01000394.1 GCA_003133815.1 Limisphaerales bacterium
TGCCCCAAAATTTCCGCCGCGCAGAAGGCGGACGTGGAAGTCGGCTTCCGGCTGGCCAATGAAATCTCACGGCTGGAGATCGTGCAGATTGTGGTGGTGAAGGACGGCGTCATCCTGGCGGTGGAGGCGTTTGAAGGCACGGACAAATGCCTCGCGCGCGGCGGCGAGCTGGCGGGCAAGGACGGCGGCGCGGTGGCCGTNNGCGTCCGGCGTGGCCGTGCTCGCGCTCGAATCCGGCCGGACGCTGCTGCTGGAACAGGAAGTCTGCGCGCAGATTGCCAAAAAGAATAAAATCTCCCTCACGACTATCTGATGAGCGATTTGTCTTTCACGGGATATAATAATCATAATCCACTTGACGATTTGTCGGGATTTGAAGGAAAGTGATTCTCACATGGCCGACAAAACTAAATCCGGGGCAATCATCCTCGCAATGATTTTATTGACGGTAGCTGGTTGTCACAAGCCAAGCACGCGATTGCAGGCACAAATCAATTTTTGCGAGAATGTGGTTCTGGATTTGCACCCACCCGGTGACCTGTCCTTGCTTCCGGCGGATGATGATGTAGAAAATTTGGAGGCGGCTGGCACCGACCTTAAGCTTAAACTGTCAAAAAACAGCAGAGAATATCAAGTGTTTGGCTCTGCTTTGGATGAATATAATTCTTACGTGGCAATGATTAAGACCGATAGGTATTGGATCGACTACTATCGGAAGGCTTATAAGGCAGAAGTTCAGAATCACGGTTCGGGAAGTGCGTCCGATGCATTGGCGGCCAATCTGAAGAACGCTACCGCCGAGGACAACGCCCAAGTGCTTCAGGAATATCAATTCGTGAAAGATAAAACCAAGGAAGCCAAGGAGATTTTGGAAAAGATTCAAGCCAACGAATGAATGCACGACCGAAAACAATATCCGAAGACGCCGTAAAAAATGCGGTGCTGATTTATCTTTGCAACAACGGCTGGCGGCCAACAGACATTAAAACAATCACCGAACACGGAGTTGATCTTGTGGTAAGAAATCAAAGGTATGGTCGCTATTTTTGCATCGAGGCCAAGGGCGAGTCGGCGAAAATTGTCGTTAGTCAAAGCTCCGGTCGCGAAGTCCGATTTCTTCAAAGTTTGGGTCAATTGTTGACGCGCATAAACCCTGACAATGGATATTATTACGGATTGGCCTATCCATCTTCATATCGGGAACTGGTATTGCGCCGACTCCAATTCCCTTCATTGTTCAAGAGGCTAAAAATTCACCTGTTTTTCGTGGACGCCCATCGACGCGTTGAACATTTGACGTGGAAAGATTTGCCGGCGGAGAATTGATTTGATTCTGTGACCGAACGGCGCGCACGGAGTGACGCGCCCTACCAACGATCATCTGTAACCTCCCAAAACTTTCAAAGCCGGATCATTTCAGTCCCGCAGGGACAAATGAAAATAGCCCGCAGTTTCAACTGCGGGTTAAAATCGGAAACGGACAAAGCCCCGGAGGGGCGGCAGAAACGGGAGAATTTATTTCGGTCGTCCCATCGGGACTCGCCGGTTTCAATTCGTTATTCCGGTTTATGGAAAACTTGAATTTGAACGCCCCGCTGACTGCGAGCGCCCCCTCATCCCGGCCTTCTCCCCCGGTGGGGGAGAAGGTGGCCGAAGGCCGGATGAGGGGGAAACGCCCCGCCAGCATTATCCACTACCATCAATTCTACAGAGCAATTCAGGCACCCACCATGATGCTCACGGGGCTGCTCCACTGGCCCACCTGCGCCTCATCCAGGCGGTAGATGCCCCGGATTGTCCATTTGGTCGGGGTCGCGGGAAATGGAGTGGTATCAATATAGCCTGGCGTGGTATCGAACGTCAGCGGGACGTAACCCTTCCCGTCACTGCGATCCGCCTGCAGTTCTATCTGGTCGAGATAGGCCGCATAACCCTGCCAGCCCCAGCCGATTTCCAAACGGTTGCCGTTGATGCGGAGTGTGAGCACCGGCATCAAGGTGCTGTAATCCGGCGGGTTCTGCTGTGCGCCCTCGATGTCAAGCGCCTCGCCGATGCTGATGTTGTAGTTGGGGTTGTTTTTGATGGTCTGCACGAGTGCGCGGAAACGCGTCTTGATGCCCGGCGACACCGTCGGCACCGGCTCGGGCAGCACCGGCAGGCCCGGCGCTCCTCCCGTTGGCGGGGTGCCGCCATCGCGCAACAGGTTCTTCCACGCCGTGAACTGCTGGGCGTCCTTTTGCATGATGTTCATGCTTTTGAACCAGTAATCGAACGCCACCTCGTCCGCCGCCTGGCTGGCCATCTGCGCGGTCGTCACGCCCAGCACGGTCGCGTAGTTGGGGATGTTGATTTTGAACGTGTTCATCTGGCCCGCGAAGGGCGCGTCCGCTTTTTGTATGGGATCGGATTTCATTTTTTTATCTCCAGTTGTTCATTGTTGTTGTTTGGGAACGGAAAAGTGATGGTTTTTGGCATTTTCGGGCTGTTTTTGCCAAAAAACGGTGTTTCCCGACCATTCGGCGGTTTCCCCCGATGACTGGGAGAAACNNTCCCCGAATGGTTGGGCGAACACTCCGAATCGTCGGGGGAAACCTCCCGATGATCGGGAGAAACCGTCCGATGGTTGGGAGAGTTGTCCCAATGATCGGGGGAAATCCCTTAATGACTGGGAGAAACCGCTCAATGATTCCGGGAACGTGGAAAAGGAGGCCGGGAAACCCCGGCTGGCTTCCGGGAACGCGAAAAGGCTTCCGATGAAATTGTTAAATGCCGACGGGAACGCCTGGGGGAAGTTATGGAAATAGTGCGGCCGTTGGGGAAGACCCGGCGGTCTAGATGAAAGCTGTATAACCTTCATGACGAAAAATCTAAACGCTTCCCCCAAAAGGTGCTTTGCACAAATTGGCTTTTGCACAACTAAAATTGCCGTCCAAAAACCCGGCGGGAGACCGTTTTTGAGGCCGGCGGAGATTAAAATCTTTACAGCGCCGCAGACGCAAGGGAACACATTCCATTCTTGCCGGCGGCCCGGCGGTCACGGCGGAACAAGTCCGTACAGCCCTGTCCAGCCTGCCATGAAATGCCTTTTGGACGTGAATATACTGGTCGCGGCGATTCTGGATTCACACACGCAACATCGGATTGCCGACAAATGGCTTGATGGAAAAGCGCTTGTCACCTGTCCATTGTCCGAAACCGGGTTTTTAAGGGTCGTCACGCATCCAAAAATTTACGGCGTTCCCATGCCGGTCGCGCGGGAGGCGTTAAGCGATTTTATTTCCCGCCATGAACCGGTCTTTGTGCCGGATGATTTGAAGGCCTTGAAGAGTTCCGCGCAAACTTCGGAACAGGTGACGGACTTTTATCTTGCCGATCTGGCCTCGACCCATCACATGAAACTGGCGACATTTGACACGCGGATTTCACATCATGCCGTTGAAGTCATATCGCAGTTAATTTTTTCGTCGCGGACATCGTGTCTTTGTGGTTGAATTAGGACCAAGGCGCATTCGTCTATCGGCTAGGACATGGCCTTCTCAAGGCTGAAAGAGGGGTTCGATTCCCCTATGCGCTACCAATCTCGTTTTGGAGCAATGATACCAATGCGATTTCTCATTTTTAGATTTTTCATAATCGCAAAGTGAGAATAAAAGTGAGAATAATCGGGTTCTCATCTGGTGACTTTGATCAGTAAAAAGCACCTGTTTTCAATGGTGTTTTACAGTGTTGAAAATCTTATTTGCGAGAATGTTCCGGCGTCGTATTTCCAATTCCGACATTTCCAAAAAAAACGGGCCAGTGTCTCGTGGCTACCATTAATACTTTTCCCCGTCGGCGGACATTAATAAATGGATGGATGAAAAAACCGACCTGGATTTATTGCGGCAAGCCGAAAGGAGGAGGAACCGGCCTCCCGATCTCTTGAACTTTTCTAATTTTCCAGATCATGCCGGTAAAATTTACGCCAACTGAAGCCGTAAAACGCGATGAACGCAAAGCAGCCCAGCGGCATCAGGAAACCGGCGCGCATGGAGTATTTGTCCGCAATCAGGCCCATGAAATACGGCAGGATCGCGCCGCCGACCACGGCAGTCACCATCCACGACGCGGCGAGCTTGGTCTTTTCGCCCAGTCCGCGAATGCCCAGCGCGAAGTGCGTTGGATACATGATGGACATGAAAAAGAAACTTAAAAACAGCGCCGCCACCGACAGCCAGCCCAGCGGCAAGATCACCAGCGTCATCATCACGACGTTTATCGCCGCATAGACGCCGAGCGTGATGTGCGGCGTGCAATAGCGGGTGATGGCGCTGCCGGAAAAACGCCCGACGGTGAAAAAGCCAAACGCCACGGACAGAAAAATGCCCGCGCCGTATTCCGTGATGCGCCAGACATCCGGCGCCTGGGAAAATTTCATCGTCGCCGGCAAAAGGTTCGCCGCCCACAACGGCAGCGCCGGCACATAGCGGTCGTCTTTTATGTAATTCACGAAAAAGCTGAAGATGCCGATCTGTCCGGCGCAGTAAAGAAACTGCGAAACGATGGCCAGGACGAAATGCATTTCCTTGTAAAGCGGACGTTCATGCTGCGCGCTGCTGGTGACGGGTTTGGTTTCCGCCGGCGCGTGGATTTCGGGAATCGGACCGACGCTGAACACCAGCACCAGCACGGCGACGATGCCGGCGACGACGAGATAAGGCATGAAGAGTGCGTCGTTGCTCGTATTTGCGACGCCGGTTTTGGACAGGAGAAAACTGCTGGCGAGCAGCGGACCGAGAATCCAGCCGACGGAGTTGCAGCTTTGGCCGAGGTTGATGCGCGCGACGCCCGATTCCGGCGGGCCGAGCACGGTGGAGTAGGGATTCGCAATCGTTTCCAAAAATGTCAGGCCGGCCCCGACGATGAATAGCGCGCCAAGAAACGCCGCGAAGACCACTGCTTCTGACGCGTGAAGTTTCGTCACCGGAATAAACAGCAGCGAGCCAGCGATGACCGTCGTCAGGCCGGTGAGAATTCCGGCGCGATAGCCAAATCGCCGCGCAATCCAGCCGGACGGCAGCGCCATGAAGAAATACGCCCCATACCACACCGCCTGCACAAACGTCGAGTGCGCCTTCGACACGCCGAGCGAGTTTTGGAAATGCTTGTTCAGCACGTCAATCATGCTGTTGCACAGGGCCGAAAGCAGGAACAGCGTGCAGACCAGCGCGAAGGTGACCGCGCGGTTCTTGCCGTCGGGCGTGGTGAAGATCTTGTTGGCCATAACTTTTAGTGGAGGTTGACGTGTATTTTTGTGGTGGTGTTTGGATTGGCTGACCAATCTTGGAGCGCCGCGCCAGCTTGCGCGAACGGCACGAGGCGCGTGACGGTTTCGGCAACGGGATAAAGTCCCGACTCCAAAACACGAATGACATTTTCAAAATCTTCCGGAAGCGCGTTCCGTGAACCGAGGACGTCGAGTTCCTTCATCACAAAAAATTTCGTCTCGTAGGCTACCGGCTTTTTCGCGTAGCCGATGTAAACGACGCGACCGGTAAAACAAACCTCGTTCACCGCCGCCACAAAAGTTTCCGCCGCGCCCACGGCTTCGATCACGACGCTTGGTCCTTCGCCATTCGTTAATTGTTGCAGCCGTTCATGGAGATTTTCGGTTTTGGAATTGATGACTTCCGCCGCGCCGGCTTTTTTGGCGAGCGCCAGTTTCTGGTCGTCGAGATCAATCGCGATGACGCGCGCCTTTTTGCGCAAGGCCGCGCCGGCGATTGCGCCGAGGCCGATCATGCCCGCGCCAAAAACCGCGACGGTGTCTGCGGCGGTCACGCGTCCGCGCTCAACCGCGTGAAACCCCACGGACAACGGCTCGACCAGCGCGTAATCCGGCGCGGTGAGTTTCGGCGACCAAAGAATTTTTTGCCAGGGCACGGCGACAAATTCCGTGAGCGCGCCGTCGCGCTGAATGCCGAGGGTCTGGTTGAACTGGCACGCGTTGGGACGCTTGGCCCGGCACGAGGGACATTTGCCGCAAGTCGTGTAAGGCACAACGGTGACGAGCAAACCCGGCTGCAAATGCGCTGGCACGCCCGCGCTGACTTCGGCGATGGTCGCCGCGATTTCATGACCGGGAATTCGCGGATACGTCACCATCGGATTCAAGCCGCGAAACATGGTCAGATCGCCGCCGCACAAACCGACCCGCTCAATTTTTAGCAGCACCTCACCGGCATTCAATTCCGGCATTTTTGTTTCGCCGAAACTGAACGCTTCCGGCTTCTCAATCAGGAAAGTTTTCATGCGAAAATTATTTTCATTTCAAAAACCGATGCTTGCGCCGCCGTCAATCGGCAGCACCACACCCGTTACAAATTGCGCCGCCGGTGAACACAGGTAAACCGCCGCCCAGCCGACGTCATGCGGTTCGCCCATCCGGCCCATTGGGGTGCGGCTGATGATTTTGGCGCGGCGCGCGGTGTCGCCGGCGAGCGCCTTTTCGAGCATCTCGGATTGAATCCAGCCCGGCGCGATGGCGTTCACGCGGACGCCCTTGCTCGACCACTCAGCCGCGAGCGCGCGCACGACGCCGAGGTAGGCGGACTTCGCGGCGGAATACGCCACGACTTGCGTCATGCCGATGAACGAAGTCATCGAAGCGGTGAAAAGAATGCTTCCGCGACCGCGTTCTAGCATTCCTTTCGATGCCTCGCGGCTCAACGAAAATGCGGCGAACAAATGCGTTTGAATCACCGACTGAAACTCCGCATCAGAAGTCGCCGCCGCCGGTTTTTTCAAATGCACGCCGGCGTTGTTGACCAAAATGGTCAGCGGGCCGTTTTTGTTTTCCGCTTCGGAAATCAGCGTCGCGACTCGCGCCGGATCGGTGATGTCCGCCGCGAGATAATCGGCATTTGTGCCGAGTTCCTTGCACGCGGCCTGGAGCGGTTCGGGCCGACGACCGACAATCGTCACGCGCGCACCGGCGGCGACGAAACATTGCGCCATCGCCAAACC
>PKZR01000001.1 GCA_003133815.1 Limisphaerales bacterium
GCCCTTGCCGCTGATGACGTTGGTGAAGTCGTAGCCATCCGGTTCGTCAAACACGAGGCTGGCGTTGTCAACCACGCCGCCGTTGCCCAATGTCGCGCCCGTTGTGCTGCCGTCGCTGACCTGGATGGTTCCCTGATTGATGGTGGTTCCGCCCGTGTAATCATTCGGAGTCGTAAGGATGAGCGTGCCTGTGTTGGTCTTGGTCAGCGAGCCGACGCCGGTTATTTTTCCGGAACCGCCAAACGTATAGTTGACTGACGCATTCACCGTCACCGAGGCCGGTGAAACCGGAGCCGTGATGTTAATGGCGGGCGTGGTCGAACCGGTGTTGTTAAAGAGCGTAAAGTCGCCATCGCCATAAATTGCCGCAACACCATTGGTAAGCCAGTTGGCAGTTGAAGTATCCCATTGATTGAGCGAACCATCGCCATGCCATGTGAATGAGGGGGCGACTGCCGTGACCACAAGGTCAACCTCGGTGCCCGTGACATTCAACGCCGCATTCAATCCGTTCCCTGGTGAGCCGGCCAGTTGCAGGTTCGCCCCCGTGCCGCTCACGGAACCGCAAACAAATAATCTGTAGGTGCCAACGCCGCACAAGGTGAGAGGGTTAATCTGAATCGTATTGAGTCCGCTCAAATTCAGCGCACCGCCAACCAGCACCTGGTCGTTGCCTGAAGCCGGAGCCGACGAGAGGTCGAAATTAACCGTGACTCCGCCATTTAATGTCAGGTTGTTGGAACAGGTCAAGGTGGCCACGGTGCCGTTGGTTCCGGGCGTAATCAAATCATTGGCCGCCGTCACATTTCCATTCACACCGCCACTCGCCGCCAGAACAGATCCGGACGACAAGCTAATTCCACCGACCGCCGATGCGTCCAGAACGGATCCACCTGCGCCGGCCAGAATAATCGTGCTGGAAGCAATGGAACCGCCCGCGCCCAAAACCAATGTGCTGTTGCTGACAGTGGTCGAGCCGGAATAAGTATTGGCACCGGTCAAGGTCAGCTTGCCACCCTGCAACGCCAGTGCAACCACCCCGCTGCCGCCACTGGGCAGCGTATCCTGAATCACACCGCTGAACGCCGAAGTTCCATTGGTAACCGTCAAGATTGTCGGGTTGGAACTTCCGCTGCTGCCAATGGTCGAACCCGTGGCACCGCTGCCGGTATTCAATGCGCCAAAAGTAACACTGTTTCCAAACAAATCCAAAGTTCCAGCGGTTCCGGCACCGCCAAGAGTCAATGCTGTGCCGGATGGAACTGCTCCCGCAGTGCCAACAATAATAGTTCCACCGTTCGTCACGGTGGTTGAACCGCCATAGGTGTTCGCTGAAGTCAGAGTCAATGTGTTTCCGCCTGCCTGCACCAAATTTCCGGAACCGCTGATGATATTGCCAATGCTGATGGCATCAGGACGGGCAAACACCAGTGTTGCATTATCATTTACGTTTGCAGTTCCCAACTGTCCTGCTCCGGTAGTAACACCATCACCTATTTTTAATACACCGGCGCTGATTGTAGTCGCACCGGTATAAGTATTCGGCCCTGTTAATGTGAATGTGCCGGTGCCCACTTTGGTCAAGGCTGAAAGCGCAGCAGCGCCTTGGTTTTTAATCGTTCCAGCAAACGTTGCGCTGGTGTTTTTACCACCGATGCTCCAAGTCACCGTGCCGTTGCCACTGGTCTGGCCCGTGACTGCTGTTCCAGAACCACCAGTCAATTCTCCAATGGAAGTAGTCCCGGCGTCACGATTTTCAAGGATGATGGTTGAATTTGTTCCCAGATTGATGCTCATCGAGGCATTGCCGGTATTATTTTCCGAGCCACCATTATTAAACCGCAAAGCACCGGCACTGGCCGTGCCTGAAGCATTTGTGACAACAATGATCGACCCGGTGAAATTCGCCATGTTTCCACCGGTTGCTCCGCCAAAAGTCAATGTTGATCCGCTGGCTGTGTCGTTTGTAACTAATATCGTGCCGTTGCCTGACCAAGAGCCATCAAGCACATCCGAGACACTGCGATTAAACATGTCAATCATGGATGTTCCGGTCACATCGAACGCATTGACCATGATGCCAGCATTTGGAAATACACTAAGTAACAATATTCCGCCATTATTCGTCACGCCTCCAGTGCCGAAACTACCAATGGCATTTGGTTGCACAACGCCGCTGTTGATTACCGTGCCGCCAGTATAAGTATTAGTGCCACCTAAAACAAGGGTGCCATTGCCTGACTTGGTTAACATGCTTCCGGTTCCAGAAATTGCACCATAAGTCGCAAGCGCAATGCCGTTGGTCACATTCCAAGTCTGGCTCGAACCCAAAACAACGGAGTTGCTCAAAGTCAGACCGTTTGTTGCCAAACTCATGTCAATGCCCGAAGCGCCAAGCGTCAGGGTGTTGCCGGCACTGATGGTAATGGGAGTGCCGGGATCTAAAATCTGGATTCCGGCCCAGCTCAGGTTCGCGCCGAGCGGCTCGGTGGTGTTCACCTGGTCGAGGTTGTTCCATACCGCCACATTGGCTGCTCCGGGAGCCGTCCCGCCAAACCATTCGGTGCCAAGGTTCAGGGTGGCACCAAAGTCGTTATTAGTGATGGTCTGGGCCTGCGCCGTTGCGAAGCTCAGTGCCAGCAGCCCGGCGCAAAGGCATGT
>PKZR01000202.1 GCA_003133815.1 Limisphaerales bacterium
CATCGGCGGACTTCTGCGTTTCGAGATCGAAATAGACGATGTTCT
Source organism: Limisphaerales bacterium (assembly GCA_003133815.1). GTDB lineage: Bacteria > Verrucomicrobiota > Verrucomicrobiia > Limisphaerales > UBA11358 > UBA11358. The sequence goes on from PKZR01000202.1 coordinate 46, forward strand.
TTGCCATGAAGCAATAACTTGTAGCAGCGGACGTGCGTTCGCTCCATCTAAAAAAATTTGAGCGGATTTACGCCTGCTGCTATATTTTGTGCATGGCATTGACACCTTCCACCATGCTGCCGCTCGGCACCGACGCGCCGGACTTCCAGTTGCCGGACACCAACGGAAAAACCGTATCGCTCGCCGGTTTTAAAAACTCTTCCGCAATGCTCGTGATTTTCATGTGCAACCATTGTCCGTATGTGATCCACATCCGTACCGGACTGGCGCAGCTGGCAAATGATTACATGCAGAAAAACGTGGCCATCGTCGGAATCAATTCCAACGACGCGAAAAACTATCCCGCCGACAGCCCGGCGAAAATGAAGGACGAAGTGAAAAAAGCAGGCTACATTTTCCCGTATCTTTACGATGAAACGCAGGACGTCGCGAAAAAATATCACGCCGCCTGCACGCCGGATTTTTTCCTTTTTGATAAAAATCAGAAGCTTGTTTATCGCGGACAGTTCGATGCCAGCCGCCCGGGCAACGGAATCCCTGTAACCGGAAAAGATTTGCGCGCCGCGATTGACGCCATTCTAACGGGAAAATCCATTTCTACAACTCAAACACCCAGCATTGGCTGCAACATCAAGTGGAAAGCTGGAAATGAGCCGGACTACTTCTGATTATTTCTTAGGGAGTTTTTCGTCAACCAATTCGCAAAGGACGTGCATGAGCAGCTTCTGCCCTTCCTGAATCCGCGCCGTGGAAGTTCCTTTTACAATCAAATCAATCGTTGCGGCGCCTTTTGTGAAGCCGCCGTCGCGACCGAGGAAACAGATGCTTTTGACTCTCCTGCGCTTTGCCTCTTCGAGGGCGCGCAGGACATTTTTAGATTTGCCGCTCGTGGTGAACGCGACAAGCACGTCGCCTTTTACGCCAAGGCCGTGGACTTGCCGCGCGAAAATTTCATCCGCGTGATAGTCATTGCATACGGCGGTCATGAACTCGCCGTTGGCCGTTAGCGAGATGGCCGGATACGGCCGGCGGTCTTCGCAAAATCGGCAGAGAAATTCCGTGGCCAGGTGCGTGGCGTCCGACGCGCTGCCGCCGTTGCCGCAGACGAGCAGCTTGTGGCCGGAAGTCAGGCAGGTCAGAACCAGTTTCGCCGCGCGGTTCAGCAGTTCTTCCAAAGCCGCCAATCCGCGAAGCGTCGCGACGGAATCTTCAATCGCCTTTTGCAAAAGTGCCATGCCCGCAGAATAAATGTTGGCCGTTGAAAGAAAAGGCGAAATGCAGTATCGCTTGGACGTGACCAACCGCCGCCAGAATAAAAATTCCGCGTTCACGCTGACGGAATTGCTGGTGGTCATCGCCATCATCGCAATTCTCGCCGCGCTTTTGCTGACGGCAATTTCTCAAGCCAAAGGAAGAGCGTTGCGAATTCAATGTTTGAACAACGTGCGGCAACTGGGAATTGGGTTGCAGGCGTTTGTCATAGACAACAACGCTTATCCTTTGCGCACCAATCCAAACTATCGCAAAGGAAGTTATCCCGAACACATGAAATTGTGGGTAACTGCTTTGCAGTTCACCGAACTTTCAATGCCGGGAAATCCAAATCGAAATACTTTTTCTAATTGGTTTGGCCAAGGTGTCTGGAAATGTCCGGCAGCCAAACCGTCCAACTGGCCGACAAATAGACTTTTTATAAGTTATGGCTACAATGCTTTTGGCGTGAGCTTAAGCGACCCTCTTGGCCTTGGCGGACAGGTGAGTTGGGGACCGGACGGAATGGCACCGCCTGTAAGTGAATCGGAAGTTGTCAATCCAAGCGAAATGATGGCGATTGGTGACGGATTTTGGGGAAACGGCAATGTGATTGGAGATAATAGTTTGAATCTGACACGATTCAAAGATCCAACAAATTACATATCCGGTTACACATTCGATGCACAAAACGGCGCCAAAAGAAGTTACGCCCGTCATCAAGGCAAAGCCAACGTGGCATTTTGCGACGGACACGTCGAATCGCCGACGCTGCAATTTCTTTTTGAAGACACCAGCGACGAAGCCTTGAGCCGCTGGAACCGCGACCACCAGCCGCATCGCGAAAAATTGTCGCCGTGAAGATTTCAGTTTTTGAACAAGAAAAGCAGGAATCAAGGAAAAGATTTTCCTGCCTTCCTGTTTTCCTTATTTATTTCTCCGCGCTTGAAATTTTTACCGCGTCAATTAATTTTCCTTCATGCCGATTTACGAATTTCATTGCGAGAAGTGCGAGCNNACCTTCGCCTCAGCCAATTCCGGAGCCCAGACTTCGTCAGGCAAAAGCAATGGCGGACATTCCTGCGGCGGCGGCGGTTGCGGTTGCCATTGAATTTCAGCGCCCGCAAATTTCCCGCGCGCTGAGCCGCGTCAAATCTTCCACCGCCCAGTCGGGCTTGTGTTTCTTCAATTCCTCCAGCGTTGCGCCGCCGGTGGCAACGGCCAGGACTTTTGCTCCGATGAATTTTCCACAACGCACGTCGAACGGCGTGTCGCCGATGACGACAACTTCCTGCGGCTTGAGATTTTTCCCCAACAAACGTCTGGCGCGTTCAAACACGGCGGCGGCGATATGATCGCGGTCTTCGTGGTCATCCGCGAATCCGCCGAATTGGAAGTGCTCCCAGAGTCCGTAACGCCGCAATTTCAACTCCGCGCCCAGTTTGATGTTGCCGGTGAGCAGGCCGAGCGCGGGCGGTTTGGGCAACGCCTTCAGGTCGCGGATGAATCCGGGAACGCCGTGGCAGATTTTGCCGTCGCTGTGCGCGAGGATGTGGTCGAGCCAGAAAACGTAGCGCGCAAAGAACTGCGCGAAATGTTCCGGTGTCTCCGGCAGGCTGTGCATCTTGAAAAATTCGCGCACGAGGCTGACGTCGGTGCGCCCGGCGAACTTCATCTTTTCCAAGCCATGGTGAAGATTGAATTCCGTGGCGAAGGTTTTCTTGAAAGCCTGCGTGCCGGCATGGCCCGTGTGGACGAGCGTGCCGTCAATGTCGAAGAGAACGAGCCGAATCATGCGGCGCGGACAATACCAGAGCCAACTGTGCGCGCGAGTTAATTAGCCGCCCAAAACAACTCCTGAGGCACATTCCAACGCGACTGGGACCTTTTTACGCCGCAGCCGGCTCCTCCGGGCGCACCTCGTCCGGCTCGCGGCCCAGGAGATACACCGCGATGTCGCGCTGATGGGGATCCACCCAAAAGTCCGTCTGCGTGAGGCAGGCCCACATCTGGTAGTTGCCCGCCAGCGGATGCGCGTCGTCCAGGAAGATCTGGGGCGGATCAGGCTTCTCCTTCACCATGACATCGCCCTCGCCGGTGCCGTCCGTGTCGAATTCATTCTCTTCCTCCTCCTCCGGCGGCGGGACCGGCCGCGGCGGCGGGGCGAATTCCTGCGGATTGATCGCCTCGCCCAATTGCTTCTTCAATTCAAGCCGGTGCTGGCGTTCGAGCATCTCCTTCCGCTCCTGTTCCTGAAGCTCGTTCTCTTCCGCCTCCTGTTTGTCGCGGAACTGCTGCTCCAGTTCCAGCCGGGCGGGCGTGGGCATGAGTTCGGGCGACGTGAGCCGGGTATAGACTTCGGCCGTGAACTCGTGGCGCAATTGCGCGAGCACTGTCCGCGTGGCGGCGAGAATGGCCGGCAGCTTCTCCACCACGGCGAACGACTGGATTTCCACGAACATCCGCTGCGTCACCGCGTCGGCGCGGGTCTCGCCCCAGTCCGTGCAGCCGAGCCGGGCGGAAATGGCTTTCGCCGTGAACCGCGCCACCCACAAGCCTTCCGCCGCACGCAACCCGCCATCGGGCAGGCCGTTGTCTTCCGGGTTCAGCTTCGTGACGTTGTTTATCGGATGACTGGCCCTCGGCGCGATGATGAAATGCAGCGCGTCCGGCAGCGGGCGCGGCGCGGGCGCGAGCAGCGCGTCGTCCCACGGCGTCAACAGCGTGTTGACCATCTGCACCTCCGCCTCGACGGGCGGGCAGTTCTTCACGTGCAGTTCCCGCAGCGAGGGCGATTCGGCAAAGACCGCGAAGTCGCGCGTCCGCGGACCGTTATGGGCAAACTGGTAATAGGCGTCAAACGTCGCCACCTGCAGCCGGGGCATCCGCGCCAGCGGGGCGATGTCCACCGGCTCGAACCCGCTGCAATGAAAACACGTCAGCCGCTCCAGCGCCGTGAGCGGCGCAAAATCCCGCACATCCGTCTCCAGTTTGAGATTCCGCAGTTTGGGAAACGCCCCGATGCCGTCCAGCCGCTCCACGCCGGCCAGCGTCAGGAATTCGCACGCGGGCAGTTGCGGCAGGCGGCGCACATCGGGCGCGGCCAGCGGCTCACATTTCAGCACGCCCACCCGCACCTTCGGCCAGGTCAGGCCGGGCGCGAAGGCCGTGAGGTTGCCCGTCAGCCCCAGTTTTTCCAGATGCACCAGCCGTTCCAGCCCCGTCACGTCCGGCCAATGCGAATGCCCGCGCCACCAGCTCCGGTGAAAGAACAGTTCCAGCTCCCGCAGCGCCGCGCAGTCCGCCAGCGGGCGATAATCCACGCACCGCTCGCTGCCGAACTGTAGCGTGCGCAGCCTGGGCAGTTGGGCCAGCACGCTGATGTCCGTCACCTCGCTGCCGTGCAGGCTGAACGATTCCAGGTCGGTGAAGAAGGCCAGGACCTTGAGATCGCGCACGGGCCGTTTGTTCAAGCCCCATGAGTGGCACGACCAATCCTTGAACAGCGGCAGCAGCTCGGCGGTCTTGCGGACATCACTCTCCGCATAGCGCGGGTCATAGGCGGGGTTCAAAAACCGCTGGCGGTCGCGCTCCATCATTTCCTCCAGGCTTAAGCCGCGAAAGACTCTGTGTTGGTTATTCCACCATTGCGCGCCGCGCTCCACGATCAGCTCGATGGTATAACGTTCCTCGACAGTGCGGGCATCGTCCAGAGCCCAGCGGATGAAGGCGGCTTGGTCCATCGGCCATTTATAGCATGGCTGCGGCGGTTCTGGCAATAACCGCACAACTCTCTT
>PKZR01000320.1 GCA_003133815.1 Limisphaerales bacterium
CGATGAATTTTGAAATTTCGTACAATATCGGCGAGGCGTATCGGATTCAGAGTTTTGAAGGTGGGAATGATAACGTGGCGTTGGCGCAAACCGCGATGGACTGGTATTCGCGCGGCATGAAGCTCGATCGTTTTGACGGCTACAATTACATGCGTTATGGTATGTGCCTCGACTGGCTGGAGCGGCATGACGAGGCGGCGGGATATTTCAGCCGTGCGGAGGAGCTTGACCCCAACGGTTATTACACTGTTGCCAATATCGGCTGGCATTATGTGCAGGCTGGGGACTACGCGGCGGCCAAGTCCTGGTTTGAGCGTTCGCTGCGGCTCGAATGGCATGAAGATAACGCTTTCGCCCGCTCCTATCTTGAAATTGCTGAGCAAAAACTGGCCGAAAAGGCGTCAGGAAAAGACCCGTTTGGCGGTGGTTTTTGAGCCTGAACATCGCAAAAATTCAGTTTGACATTTGTTGGTCAAACCTTATATTGTCCTGCAGGTAGAGAAATTATAGAAAATCCTGAAAATTGTTATGAAATATATTAAAGCTTTGGTCTCCACGGTAATTTGCGCTTTTGTCCTGACGTTGACATCAACGGCGTCGGCTCAAGACTCCAAGCAGGGCGTCGTCACAGTAGTTCGAATTCAGGGCGAGGCAAGGTATTCCAACGGCGACAACGTATGGCATTCTTTGAAGTTGGGCGCAACACTGACTGCCAACGACATTGTTCAGTCTGGAGCCAACTCCACTGTGGATTTGGTTTTGGCAGACAAGGCGGCACATGTTAGTTTCCAGTCGGGTGCTGGTGCTGGCCCTGGCGGTTCCGTCAACATTGCCGGTCTTCCCATAAAACCAATCTCTGGCGCGGGACAATCTGCACCTGAACAAAACATAATTCGTTTACAGGCCGACACGGTGTTGGCCATAGATAAGTTCACCTTTACGCAAGCAGGTCCTGACACCGTCAGCGATACTGAATTAAATTTGCGCCAGGGGAAAATTTTCGGGAATGTTAAAAAAGTTTCCGCTGCTTCACAGTATATAGTCAAGATGCCTACAGGCGTGGCTGGTGTTCGCGGAACGAGCTTTTTGCTGGGTGCGGACGGCTCCGTGACGACCATTTCCGGTTCAGTCGTTGTTTCGTTTGTCGGTTCCAATGGTCAGCCGGTAACGGGTGTCGTATCACAGGGCGAATCGTTTGATCCGCAAACTGGAAATGTGACTAATTTAAGGACTGGAACTGTAACTAATTTACAGACCGGTCAGACGGTGGGTCAAATTTCGCGCAGGGAAATTAGGCAGGATATTGGACAGCTCCTAAGTGATGCAACAGCTCTTATTTTTGCAATCCATTCTACCGTGACGGTGGTTGAGACACCGACTGCGAACGGTTCGGATACGACTACCGTGCTTATATCGCCGACTTCGGGTAGTCATTAATCGCTTGATTTTATTCAAAAAAGCCAGCGCAGCCTTGAGTTGCGCTGGCTTTTTGTTTAATCCGATGGCGTGACGTTCAAGCCCATCAAACGCGCGCCGGTCATTTTGGCCTTTTCCGTGCTTGTGCTTGTCTGCGGACTTCGGTTGCTGCGGCTGGATTTTTTGGAGCGGCCGGAGTGGATGACCTACGATCTGCGTGCGAAAGCCGCGCTTCATTTCTCCGCTCCCGTCGCCACAAACCTCGCCTTCGTCACCATCGAGGATTCCAGCATTGACGCCATCCAACGCGGATTGCTTGGAAGACCTTACGGACTTTATTGGCCGCGCTGGATTTATGGACGGCTCGTCGAGGAACTTTCAGATCAAGGTGCTAAAGCCCTCGCCTTCGACGTGCTGTTCTACGGTTTGCGTCCCGACCATGCGCCGGTGCAGATGGCCGACGGCAGCCTGATTGAATCTGACGATTTTCTGTCGTTGCAAATACGCCGAGCCACCAACGTCATCCTCGCCACGACCGCCGACGCGACCTTGCCGGATTTGTTTGCCACCAACGCGCTCGCGCACGGCGACATTTCGACGGAAAAAGATCCCGATGGCGTTTTGCGCCGTGTCAAGGCCTTCCGCATTTATCGCAACTGGCATACACTTTTTAAACAAGTCGAGGCCAACCCTGACTACGGTGTGGATTTGAGCAAGGCAAAATTCACGCACGGTAAAATCATCCTGCCGCAAACCGGGATGACCAATACGATTGAAATTCCCGTGGACGCGGAAAATAATTTTGAAGTCGCCGATTTCGTCGGCGACAAGCTTCCGCCCGGCGTTGCGCCCAAGGCCAAAGCCTTCACCGACGAGCGCGTCTGGCAGATGGGCATCGTCCTCGCCGCGCAGGAATTGAAACTCGATTTGGAAAATGCCGAAGTTGATCTGCCGCACGGAAAAATTGTTTTGCGCGGCGCGAATGGAATTGTGAGGACAATTCCCGTTGACCGCGATGGCTATTTTTACATTGACTGGCGGTTGAAGCCGAACGACCCGCATTTGCTGGAAGCGCCTATTGAAAAGCTGCTCCAGCAGGACAAGCAAAGATTGTCCGGCGAAACAAACGGCCTGAGCGATGATTTTAGCGGCAAGCTCGTCGTCGTTGGCTCGACAGCGCAGGGAAATGATTTGACCGATCGTGGCGCGACGCCGCTGGAAAAAGACACCTTCCTTGTTAGCAAGTATTGGAACGTCGCCAATTCCGTCCTTACTGACCGGTTCATCCGGCGCGCGTCATTGCCGCTGGAACTGGCACTTATTATTTTTCTAGGTGTGCTTACGGCGTTTCTCACGTGGCAATTGCGTGCGTTCACGGCGGCGGGCGCCACGGTTTTGCTTGCGGCGATTTACATTGTCGTCGCATTTTTTGCGTTCGTGAAATTCCGGTTCTGGTTGCCGTTAGTTTTTCCGCTCTGCGGCGCAATGTTCATTGAGCATTTGATGCTGGTTGTTTACCGCGTCGTGTTTGAAGAAGGTCAAAAACGTCACGTCAAGACCGTTTTTTCAAAAATCGTCTCGCCAGATGTCGTCAATGAGTTGCTGCAGCTGGAAAAACTTTCGCTTGGCGGCGGGCGGCAGGAGGTTACGGTCTGGTTTTCAGACGTGCGTGGTTTTACCCAATTCACTGATGAGAGCCAGGCGAAGGCGCTCG
>PKZR01000276.1 GCA_003133815.1 Limisphaerales bacterium
TTCGGTCAATGTGAGCACCTAATCCTAAATCATGCGTATGCACCGTGCAATCGCGCCAGGCAATTTTGTTTTGAGTCGCATTTGATCGAAGTGACTCGGCTCGTGAACTGCCGGTTGTTACAATGTTAATGAATCATGCAAGCCACAACCGCCGGGCGGCAATGAGCGACCAGATGGCTTCCACAATTCCGAACGGCCAAGCACCTTGCAGAAACCCATAGATTGATCCAAGAACGCAGGACACGGCGAAGGCCAAAACGAACCACCGGCTGCGAGCCTCAAGCGCGTAGAAAACCACCATCGCAGTCACTGCGAACAAGCCAAAAAGCGTTAATTTGTCCATGATTACATTCAGAAGTTTTTTGACCGCATAACAACTTGCATCATGTAAGCTTCACAAATGCAGTCGCAATGGGATCATGCTCGAATGGATAAACCCCGCCTTCTCGTAAAAGTGAACCGCCGCGTCATTTGTCGAATCCGTCAGCAACGTAATTCGGATGCAGCCATCTGCGCGCACCTGATTGATTGCCTCATGGAGCAACTTTGCGCCGACACTTTTCCTCCGCCAATTTGGATGCACAACCATGTCCTCAAGCCATGCCGCGGGACCGCCTTCAGCGGTGCTGACGGTAAATAAAATGCTCACCATGCCGATAACGGATTTCCCTTTGGTCGCACAATAAATACGACCAACCTCCGGCTGATCCAAAATGAGGCGAAGTCCTCTTAATTGTCGTCTGGCGTCAGGTTTGAAATCAACTTCCTGCGCAAACAAAAGTGTAAGCAATTTGCAAAGCTGGTCGGCGTCAGCAACCGTCGCTTGCCTGATTCGAACCTTTTTAATGGGATCCTGCATACCGCCATCAAATCAATTTTTATCCGCCAATAGCCGTCATCACGCGTTGTGGCTGATAATTGTTTCGGAACAGATGCTCGGACGGCTTTTGCACAAGCGTTTCGCGGATGAACTCAAGCAACCGCACAGTGTCAATCTTCGGGCGCAATGCAGGTTTTAGATCCGTTTCCAGATGATTGCCGAGACATGGACGCAACTTGCCGTCACACGTCAGCCGCATTTTATTGCAGCGCTCGCAAAAATGCAGGTCGCTTAATGCGCCGATCAGCCCCATGGTCGCGCCGCGTTTTTTCAAGCGAAAATATTTTGCCGGGCCAACGCCAAATGATTTTGCGAGCGGTTCCAGTTCATCTTCGCGCTGCAATTTGGCGAGCAGTTCCGTGACCGGGAAAAAATTCTTTTCGCTCAACATTTCCGTCAGGCTCACTGGCATCAATTCGATGAAGCGGATGACGATGTCGTGTTCCGCCGCAAAATCGAGCAGACGGAAAATCTCGCCGTCATTTTTCCCGCGCATCAGCACCGTGTTCAATTTCACCGACTCAAAGCCGAGTTCTTTCACGAGCTTGATGCCATGCAAAACCGGTGCAATATCGCCGTTCGTGATGGCGTGGTAAATCGCCGGATCAAGCGCGTCGAGGCTGATATTGATGCGCCGCAAACCCGCATCGAACAAAGGTTTTGCCAGTTCCGGCAGCAGTGTGCCGTTCGTCGTGAGATGGACGCATTCCACGCCCGGCGTGACACTCAAATCGCGGATGAATTTCACCACACCCGGGCGGATTAGAGGCTCGCCGCCCGTCACGCGGAACCGTTTGAACCCCAGCGAAACAGCCGCCTTCACAATCGCAAGCAATTCGTCGTAAGCCAGAATTTCCCCGCGCGGCAGCCAGTTTGAATAATTCTCCGGCAGACAATAAAGACAGCGCTCGTTGCAGCGATCCGTGATCGAGATGCGCAAATAATCAACCGTGCGTCCAAAAGAATCTGTCTGGCTCGTATTCATTTTTTCTGCGACGTTGATGCGTGCGGATTTTCACCGCGCAAATGCGCCACGCCTTCGCACATCGCCGGCGCTATAATTTCCAGACACTCGCGCACTGCTGACGGTTTGCCAGGCAAATTGACAATCAATGTCGGCCCGCGCGTACCAGCCAGCGCGCGCGAAAGAATGGCTGTTTTCACCTTCGCCAGCGACTGCATGCGCATTGCTTCGCCAAAACCGGGCAATTCTTTCTCCAAGACCGCGCGCGTTGCCTCTGGCGTCACATCGCGTGTGGAAACTCCCGTTCCTCCCGTCGTGACAATTAAATCACATTTCAATTCATCCGCAAATTTTTTCAACACCGACGAAATCAAATCAATTTCATCGGGCACAATTGCCGATTCAAACATCACAGCGCTGCCCAGAAATTCGCGCAAGACGTTTTCGATCTCCGGTCCGCTGCGGTCGGCGTAAACTCCCGCGCTCGCGCGATCACTGATGGTGATGCGCCCGATTTTCATTCCTTGATTTTTTTCACCACGCGAATGCCCTCGATGCGCATTGTTTTGTCCACCGCCTTGCACATGTCGTAAAGGGTCAGCGCTGCCACGCTCACGCCGGCCAATGCTTCCATTTCCACGCCGGTCTGCGCGCTCGTTTCCGCAATGCAAACAATTTCAATCGCCGCGCGCCGCACCTTGAAATTTATTTCCACATGATTCAACGCCAGCGGATGACACAGCGGAATCAATTCACTCGTCCGCTTCGCCGCCTGAATCCCGGCGATTTGCGCCACGGTCAAAACATCGCCCTTCGGCAACGCGTTTTTTTTCAAAGCAAAAATTGTCGTTGCGGCGCAAATCAATTTACCTTCGGCCACCGCACGCCGCCGCTGAATTGGCTTGTGTCCGACGTTGACCATTTGTGCGCCGCCGCATTCGTTCAAGTGCGAAAATTCTCCATTCATGTCGTTAAAAATTCAACTTCTGTTCCAGCGTCAATCGAACCGTGATTTGCTGGAATGCGAACGAGCGCGTTTGTTTCCGTCAAACAAGTTATGTCGCCGGAACTCGCCCAAGCCAGCGGATGCAAACCTACAGCATCCAATCGCGCCGGCCAGAGTGTTTCGCGCGGACACGGCGCGTCGTTCAATTTTTTCGCCAATTGACCGCTCAGAAATCTTTTTGGCTCCGTGCCTATAAGTTTCGCCAAAGCGGTCGTTACGAACAAATGAAAACAGACGAAATGCGACAGCGGATTTCCCGGCAGTCCAAACGCGATGCTGCTTTCATTTACGCCGAAAATCAGCGGCCGACCCGGACGCACGTTGACCTGCGAGAAAATAATTTCAAAGCCAAGCCATTCGAGCAGTGACCGCGTGAAATCCTTTTCACCCACGCTCGCGCCGCCGGAAACCAGAATCAGGTTGAAGGCTGAAGATTCAAAGGTGAAGGTTTCTATTAACTTTTTAGCCGCCTCAAAATCCTCCGGTAGATGTTCTTGCACCAGTTCGCAATTAGAATTTGCCAGAAGCCCCCGGATTAAAATCGAATTGCTGTCGCGAATCTGCCCCGGATTGGGTGATTGTTCAGGCGGAACAATTTCATCGCCGGTCGTGAAATGCGCCACGCGCAATCGCGGGCTGACTAGCGGCTGCGCACAACCCGCCGTCACCAGCAACGCCAATTTTCCCGCATCCAAGCGCGCTCCCGTTTGCATGAGCGGTTGTCCGACCTTCACGTCTTCACCGCGTTTGCGGATGTTCAGCGCGTTTTCGTGTTTCAGGATTTTTATCCGGTCGCCGTTGCGCTCCACATTTTCCTGCATGATGACGCGCAAATTTTCATACGGCGATGGCGCGCCGGTAGCAATTCTCACCGCCTCGCCGGATTTCAATTCACGCGGTTTCCAGTCTGCGGCATGAATCGTGTCAACGACCTGAAAAATTTCCGCCGAATCATTTTGCAAAACCGCAAAGCCGTCGCGTGTCGAGCAATCAAACGGCGGCGAATCTTCCGCCGCAAAAACAGTTTCGCGCAGCACGCGGCCAAACGCAGCGCCTAACGAAACACGGACTGGCGGCAAAAGTTTGCAATGCGATTGAATTTCCGAAACGGCTTCATCGAGCGGCAGGACTTTTTGCAGCCGCCGATGTGAATCGGTGAAATCGGAAGTCCGCAAATTTACATTTGCGGCTGCGAGCGGTAAGGCTCGGCGTTTCCAGATTGGCACGTCTTGCTTCAGCCGATCCATGAATTCGCCAAGGAAGGCAATGGCTTCCGCGCGATGCTGTGATGAGACTCCAACATAAACTGCTGTTTCGCCAACGGGAATGATTCCGACACGATGAATCACTTTTGCCCCAAGGCAGGGATTTTTTTTTGAAATTTCTTCCAGCAGCCGGCGGATTTCGCGTTCGGCCATTTCGGGATAAGCCTCGTATTCAAGCGCAGAAATTTTTCCGCCGTTTTCCGAATCGCGCACGACGCCGCGAAATTCAAGCCACGCACCGGCGGAATCAAGCTGCGCCGGCGGAGAAATCTTTTCCGAGATTGGCCCGTTGGTCAGTTGGATTTCAATTTCCATTTGAGAAAATCTTCATCCGCCCGAAACCGGCGGAATCAGCGCGATTTCGTCTTCGTCCGCATATACAGTCTTCGAGTCGGCGTACTCCCAGTTGCGCGCGATCCGGACGTTTTTCTGATGATTAGCGAGCGCGGGAAATTTTCCGATCAAAATTTTCCAGAGTTGTTCGCCGTTCAGCAGTGACGGCGGCGCAAGATCGATTGAATCGCAGCCGGTTGCGTCCTTGATCTGGGCGAAAAATAAAACGCGCATAACAGATTAAAATTTACGAGGCCGCTTCAATCAATAATTTTCCGCCGGCAAAAATCAGCACGCCCGCCAGAACACGGCTGAACGTCACGCTGCTCCAGCGCCGCGCTCCGAGGTGAGTGCCGAGCAACGCGCCGATGACAGCGGGCAGCGTGAACCAGAGCAGTGGCCCGGCGTGCTGAATTTTTTCCCAGCCCGCGCCGGCGAGGCCGCTGATGGAATTGACCACGATGAATCCTGCCGCTATACCACCGGTGGTTTTCGGCTTCACCCAGCGGAACAGATACAGCAGCGGACTCAAAAAAACTCCGCCGCCGATGCCGGTGAGTCCCGCGAGAAAACCCAGCACCGCACCGACGAGCAACGCGACCGGCAAATGACATTTCCGCAACACGACTTCATCCGTCTGCCAGCGCGAGCGGAACAACAAAACAATTCCAGCGACCGACAGCACCACGCCCAAAATGATTTTGTAAGTGTGCGGGCTGATATGGATTTTACTCCCGAGAAACGCAAGGGGAATGGATGCGACGGCGAACGAAATAAAAATTTTCCAGTCGAAATGTCCGGCCTTGTAAAAGCGCCAGAACGCGATGCTGGCGACGAAAATGTTGGCGGTCAGCACCGCGACTTTGGCGGACGCAGGCGCGACTCCGACGAGCGCGAGCGCGGCGAGATAACCCGTCGCGCCGCCATGCCCGACGGAGGAATAAAAGAATGCAACCGTGAAAACGCAGGCAATCAAGATCGCCCAATTCGATGCGGTCAGGTCATGCATGATTAAGATTTTAGCGCGCAGAGCTGCGAACGTGGAACTGCCAATCCACTTTGTCAAACGGAAAGACACGGAAAAAAGACCGATGCTTTAATTGGATTCAATCTGAACGGAATCGCCCGTCCAATATTTCCCGATTGCGTTTCATGGCTAACTCTGGTTCGGCGTCCTACGCGCGGCGGATGCAAAATCATTTGAGGCTGCAGGCGCACGACTACGCATAATTTAGTAAAAATTATGACGGTCAGTGAACCATGACATGAGATTAGGTTGAACGCGGAAACGGGTGGTGCAAGCGGCAATTCAGAAATGAATTTAACCGTTCAAATCAATAAACCACACCCGCATCGCCCGGATTAAATAAGGAAAGTATGAAATCAGGAAAAACAGCCCTTGTTTCCTGCCTTCCTCATTTAATAAACGAGCACCAGCACCGCCGCGTCCTGCGCCGACTTCACAACATCTTCAAATTTTCTGTCAGCCGTGACTGGCTCTTTCAGTTTTGCGGAAACGTCCGGCGCAGATTCGAGGAAGCTCAAAAGAAAACTGCTCTTCACCGCGTAATTCACATTCTCCGGCAACGCCCCGCTCGCCGCCAGCGCTGCCGAAGCATCCAGCTTGGCCAGACCCAAGGTGTCTGGGTGCTGGCGCACGGCCACCAACCGTCCAAAACAAAATCCGTCCGTTTCGTAGGAGACGAGGTGACGAGACTCATTTCAAACCCGGTTTTAATTCTTCAATCAGAGCCTCCTCACGTCGTCTCCTACAATTTCAGCGCCGGAGGCGCGGCAGACAGTAGCCCACGGTGAAACCGTGGGTCTGGTCATCCAGCGACCGAAGCCCCGGCAGGGGCGGCAGAAAACCAACCGGCGCAAATCTCTTTCGCCCCATCCGGGGCTTGATTCAATCTGGTTCGTTCACCCACGGTTTCACCGTGGGCTATTTTCTTCCGTCGCTCCGCGACTGCCAACACGCCAATTACCCCCAATCGTCCACGCATCCAATTTTGCCGGAACCGGGTCGTTTCCATGACCAAGGACGGGGTTTCTTTGACCAAAGAAAAGGTTTCCTTGGTCGTGGAAAACTTTTTTATGGTCATGGAAATGTTTTCTTTGGTCATGGAAATGGCACCAACCCCCCTTGCTAAATCCCACCCGGTTAATATTTTTGTCGGACTGAATCCCTATAACATTTTGCAAACAAATGGTTTCGGCAAATCGTATTTGGGCTTACTCCTTCCGTCATATCCGTTTCCCCGGCCAGCCCGGGCGCAACCAGTGGGGTGAAGACCCCATATTTACGGACACAAAAATGGTCTAAAGTTGTCAAGTCGTGTTGGCAGAACGGTTTGGCCTTGAACATTGCCAGATGCGCGCAATTGAAAGATCACGAACATGAAAAACATACAAAAACTTTTCACATTGAAAACATTGGCGGTTGCGACGCTAACACTTGTCATCACGCGTTCGGCACTGGCCGCCGATCCGACGGCCTTTGAATTGATCAAGCTGGGCGACCAATATGTTGGTGTGCAATCGAAGGATCAAGTGGTCCAGATACGTTCCGATAAATCCGTGGGTACGCTGACACCGAACATCTGGTATGTCGTTTATTACGATCCCGATGCGACGCTTAAGGCTGTCGAGGTAAAATTTGGCGCGGGACAGAAAATGGATGTTTCGCACCCGTTGCGGCTGCTTGAACCGGTCACCGGCGCTGACAAGGTGCTCGACAGCACGAAACTGAAAGTGGATTCCGACAAGGCGCAGGAAATCGCCACGTCTCAGCCGCTCCTGAAAAATCTCACGGTCACGGCGACGCAATTCTGGCTGCAACACGGCAACGCTGGCCCGGAATGGAAGGTGAAGCTCTGGGCGGCCAAACTTAAAGACTCCAATGACGACGCGGATGTAGGAACAGTGGTTATTTCCGCCGCCGACGGCTCGGTGGTCAAAATTGATCTGCATCCCGACAGCGCGAACTAAACGCGAATGCCGCTGCGGGCTTTTGCCTACGTGCTACTGCGAAAGGATGGATTCAATCAGCGCCAGTTCTTCGGCGCTGAAATTCAAATTCTTCACCACGCCCACGCAGTCGTCCACCTGCTGCACCTTGCTCGCGCCGATGAGCGCGCTCGTGACCGTCTTGTGCCGCAACACCCACGCCAAGGCCATCTGCGCGAGCGTCTGGCTGCGCGATTGCGCGAAGTCGTTCAGCTTTCTCGTCTTCGCCAGCACCGCATCAGTGATGTCGGCGGGCCGGAGGAATCTCGGGTCGTGACCCGCGCGCGAATCGGCGGGGATGCCTTTGAAATAGCGGTCGGTCAGCACGCCCTTGGCCAGTGGCGAGAAGACCGTGCAGCCGATGCCTTCCATTTCCAGCGTCGTGAGTAACTGCGGCTCCACCCAGCGGTCCAGCATGCTGTAACGGGGCTGATGGATGAGGCACCGCGTGCCGAACGCGCGCAGGATCTTCACCGCCTGCACGGTCTCGGCGGGCTTATAATTGGAGAGGCCGATGTAAAGCGCCTTGCCGCTGCGGACGGCGTGGACGAGCGCGCCCATCGTCTCCTCCATCGGCGTGTCGGGGTCGGGCCGGTGCGAATAAAAGATGTCCACATACGGGATGCCCATCCGCTTGAGTGACTGGTCGAGCGACGACAGAATATATTTGCGCGAACCCCATTCGCCATAAGGCCCCGGCCACATGTAATAACCTGCCTTGGTGGTGATGATCATCTCATCGCGCCATTTGCCGAGGTCGTCGCGCAAAATCTTTCCGAACGTCTCCTCCGCCGAACCGTCCGGCGGGCCGTAATTGTTCGCGAGGTCGAAACAGGTGATGCCCAGGTCGAATGCGCGACGGGCGATGGCGCGGGCGTTCTCGTAGGAATCGTTCGCGCCGAAATTATGCCAGAGGCCCAGCGAGATCAGCGGCAGCTTGAGGCCGGAGCGTCCGCAACGGCGGTAAAAATCCTGCGAATCATATCGGTTGGCGGCGGGCGAATACATGATGGGTTCAGCTTAATGAATGGATCATGCCGCTTCGACAAAAAATTGCGGGAACTTGATGGCCTCTTCAACGGCTGGCCAGTTCTATGCTCACAGTGTTCATTGGCGTGGAAGGCGTCCCGGCGGTTTCATCCACGACTGCTGCCGGCTGAAGCCCGTAAGATTCCCACCAGGCAACGCGCATTTCTGGCGTCCATTCACCTGCCGCCGGACTGTTCATCAGCAGCATTTTCAATTCACCGGCGGATTGCGGGCGCGCGGCCACGTCCTTTTCCAGGCAGCGCAAAATGGTCCGCTCCATTTCCGGGCTGATTGGGTTCGTGGTGCGATGGCTTGGCGGAATCGGACAGGCATTGAGCTGTTTCTCGTGGATTTCAGGAACGGTTTCCGCGTCAAAAATATACTGGCCGGTAAGCAGGAAATAGCCGAGCACGCCCACCGAATACAAATCGCTGCGCGGATCGGTTTGCACCGAACTCTGGATGGCTTCGGGCGGCGTGAACCACGGCGTGCCTTCAATCACATTCTCACCCGGATTGCCTTTCTGCGCCGGATTGTCCGCGCGATATTCCTGCACGAGTCCAAAATCGAGAACCTTCACCCAGTCCGGCACGCCGCCGCGGCTGCATAGGAAAGCGTTCGCCGGCTTGATGTCACGGTGGATCAATCCCAGCGCGTGCGCCTCCGCCAGCGAATCGCAGACCTGCGCGAGAATGTGGATCACCCTGCCCTCCGGCTGCGGGCCGAAACGCGCGACCAGGTCATGCAGGTTCAGGCCGCGCAGAAATTCCATGGCGTAATAAAAAACTCCATCGGGCGTGTGGCCGTAATCATAGACCTGAATGGTGTTGGGATGCGTCAACTGGCACGTCAGGCGCACTTCCTGTTCAAAGCGCGCCACCGACGCCGGGTTCGCGCGGTCGGGCAGCAGCAGTTTCACGGCGGTGTCGCGGCGCAGCAGCGCGTGCCGCGCGCGATAGACCACGCCCATGCCGCCCTCGCCGATCTTTTCCTCAATCGTATATTGGCCGAGCTGCTTCAATTTCAACTCCGCCTCGCTCAAACGCCGCCGCCAGGTGAGGTTGGAAAACACAAACAATCCGGTTGCGCACAGCAGCAGGCACAGGATCAGCACCACAAAGACCAGTTGCAAGATGCGCAGCGGACCATACGCCTCGTCCGCATCAATCTGTGTCGCCACGCCGAACCCGAACTGCGGCAGCCAGCACGAGGCGCCCACCACCGGCACGCCGCGATAATCCCGCGCCGGCTCCAGTTGCACCGTGTCCTCCCCGTCCACCGCGCTGGCCACGAGGCTCGTCAACAGCTTCGCCTCTGTTTCAACATTGGTTGCCGGCTGAAAACCCTTCGTCAGGTCGCCGCCCGGATCGCGCAGGCGCAGGTTCAGCGCGGAACTGATGTTCGTTGCTTCGAGCAATCCGAGCCGCCGGAGCTGGTCGTCAAACCGGCTGTGCGAAATCATCAGCCCCGTCTGGTCGAACGCGTAGGTCTCGCCGGAATCCCCCGAACGCGCCACCGAAAGGATGCGCGAAAATTCGTTGTCCGGATTGATGATCAACGCCAGCGCACCGACGACATTCGTCTGGTCGCGCACTGGTGCCGCCACCTGCATCAACGTCACATCCCCGCGCCGCGCACGCGCGGCGTTCACCAGCGCAGGACGGTTGATCCGGCGAAGGATGTTCGTGCGTAACAAGCCTGTGCCGATCCGGTTAAAACGTCTTTGCGTCAGCAGGTCCGGCTTGAACGGCGTAATGATGACCGGCTCGCCCGACTCGAACAGTTCTTCGAACTTGTTCGTATGTGCATCGGAAACCAGGTTGCCGACACCCTGCGGCCTTGAACTCGCCACGACCATGAAATTGGTGTTCACCAGTTGCGCGGTCTCATAACCCAGTTGTGCCAGGCGTGGACGGAGTTCGGCGTTGAACCTCTGGACTTCCGGTATCGGTGCAGGCGGCTGACCAATCCGCCGCTCGGGCGGTGGCAGTTGAAAAATATCGCTGGCGAGCTTCCGCAACGTCGGGTCTTCCGCGAGCGACGTGGCCAGCCGCGTCTGGTTGGTCGTCCAGATGCCGAGCGCGGTGACGTTGGCGTTGAGCGTCGCGGTCAATTGCGCCTTCAACTCGCCCTCGATGGTGTCGCGCAACCGGCCGTTGCCCCACCAGCCCAGCACCGCCACCAGCCCGGCGAGCGCCAGCGGCAGAATCCAGAACAGTTGTTTCGAGCGCCCGATCATCATTACCTATAAAGACAGCAGCATAGCCATTTTTGTTTCAATAGTCCAACCCGCGTGGCCAATGATATTTGACCGGAGCGCGGCTGTGTCAAAGACCAGCCACAGACGTCACCAGCGTTTTTCAAAATGGGGAAGGAAATAACGACCACCCAAGTGCCGCTTCAAACTAATGACCGGCAAACCCTGTCAAATGACTAAGTTAGTTTGTCTTTTCGCTCAAGAACTGGGGAAAGTGTCAAACATACTTTGTTAATAAACAGAATTTATATCCAATGTCGCCGACGGACTTTGGAAGAAACACGGCAGACCGGGGCTTTTCCGCGACGGACTTGAGCTGTTTGGCGACAGACTGTTGAAGATTCCTCGGGAAGTGACCTTGATCGGCGACGGATTAAGGCTGATTCGGCAGCAACCTTTGCCTGTTGCTCGCGAACCAAGTGAAGTCGGCGGCTCTTATTGGAATTAATAATTGTTTACTGCCAATATTCCGTGCTAACCTTTGCCAGTATTGAACCAATTTGGGAACCTTCCCATGAGAATTTCAAAGGTTTTTGACAGATTAGCCTGCTTTAAGCCGGTAGTGGCCCCGGTTTTTTGCAGTTTTTGCCATTTCGCCGGTAAAAATGACTAAATTGATTCATCAACCACCCCATTGAACATGAAACGCTTCAAACTCGGCTTCGGAAACAAGACGGTTCTCGAGC
>PKZR01000080.1 GCA_003133815.1 Limisphaerales bacterium
TGTCGCGGGCAGGCCGTTGCCCAACCTCCAACAATCGCTTCGGGCCATCAGCCAGTTGTCCCGCTGGAAAATGCTCAAGGAATTGACCTGCGGCGAGGTGCGGACGATTGCCGAACTTGCGGCGGTCGGCGGCTGCAGCTACGAAAACGGCATCAAACATCTACAGGTCTTGCACCGGGCGGGGCTGCTGGAGCGGGGGCGCGGCGGCGTCTATCAACTCGTGCGGCAATATCTTCCCACGCCCGGCCAACCGGTGGTGGATTTCGGCCATTACCTGCTGCGACTGGATGCGGCGGGATAAAACAACCGTGGGGATTTGAATTGTTTGCGAAATCTACGGATGCTATCCGTGTTCAACCCGCCGTGCTCGCGCCCCTTCGCGGCAGGTCCGTGGTTGAAAAACTATTCTGGACTTTACGAAATGGCAGAAGCAGAGGCTTAATTTGAAATTCTATTTCCTTAAGTCTCGCCAAATCAAGAAAGCCATGATGCTGCCGAAGCCACCACCGATGACAATAAATGGTATTGCGATAAATATCTTCAGCCACCATTGAGGAATTGTTGAAACCACTGAAAATCCCGTCCACAAAACAAAAATGTTTCTTCAAACGTCATAGTGGATAGAGATCGAGCTTTCCGCAGAAAAACAGAATGCGTATCCGGTAATTCTGGAAGTTGCGGAAGCCCCGGGCTGCCGACTTGATGCTTTGGATTTTCGAGTTCAACCCCTCCGTCACGGCGTTGGTGATGTGATGGCGCAGATAGGTCAGCAGGTTTTCCAGATGCCGCTTGAGCAGGCGGGCCACGTCGGCCATCGGTTTGAGTTGGCTGCGGCTTACCCAGCCAAACCAGTCCTTGAAAAATCGTCGCGCCCAGCCCGCCTCCTGATATTCCCAGAACTTGCTGAAGAGTTCCTTCATCGCCCACGCTCGCGCCACTTTCAGTTGCTGATCCTTCAACCCGGAAAACTCATCCCGCTGCTTCTGGCTGAAATGCTGCGGATTATACAACCACAGTTGCCGCGTCCCCTTGAGCGTTTCATCGCCTTCGGCCAGCAACTCCTTGTGTTCCTGCCGCCGCACCTTGTCCACCGACTCGTTCAAGTATTTGCTGACATGAAACCGGTCATGCACGATGTCCGCCGCCGGCACCTGCCTTTCAATCGTCTGGATGAACGGCTCCCACATGTCCACCGCCACCGCTTCCACCGCCGCTTTCTGTTCCGGGGTGAGGGTAGCCCACAACTGATCCGCCGCCTCGCAGGTGCGTTCCTCCACCACCTCCAGCACCCGCGACTGGTCCAGATCCGTCAACAGCGTGATATAGGAGTGCCCGCGCTTGAAACTCTTTTCATCCATCCCCAGATGTGCGAGTTGATCCAGCTGCCGCCGCTCCAATCCACGCGCCACGGCGCGCTTCATAATCTCATGCGCCGCGTCCCAGCCAATGCCCAACAGTTCACACGCCTGGCTCACGCTCGCGCAGGCCAGCAGCACGTCCACCGCAAATCGCTCAAAAAGCAGCGTGAACCGTCCCTGCGGCACCGCCCACGGCACCGTCATCGTCTTGACCCCATGCTCCGGGCACTCCGCCCGCGGGGTTCGCGCCCGAATCAACGTCGTGAATTGCATCGTGTCCAAATGCCGCCACGTCCGTTCCGGCGCGCTGTCGTGGATCGAACACTCACCCCCGCATTCCGGGCATTTGGCGGCACTACCCCATTGCCAACCCAGTTCAATCTCCACTTTCTTTTCCTGAAGCTTCAGCTCCACGGTTTTAACCTCCCACGGGCTGCCAATGCCCAAAAGCATCGCGTAATGTTTTTGCAGTTCGTTGTCCATGCTCATGCCAAAAGCCTGCCAACCACCGCCGCCCAGGCCAATCCAAAACGCCGGCCCGGCAGAGCGCAGCGGAGCGGAGCACTGACCGGCGCGAAGCGATTGGCACCAACTCCAACCCACCCGCCGACAACTTGAAACCACGTCGCTCATTTATGTTTTAACTAGATGCTCCGCTTTGGTAGCCATGAAATCCCCGGAATATCCACAAAAATAGGCACAGCCAACCCTAAAATTCCCTCGATTATCTGAAGTGCGCAAAGAACCCTATTTGGTTTTTTCGGATGATTCACAAAGCCTAATTGGAACGTCCTTTTCCAAGATTCCTTCTCCATTCTGCCGCGCCAGCCACTTTTGATTTTTTCCCGCCACGCTTTAGGAGACCGGACTCAAGTCGTAGTCGCAATGCTTTTGACCTTGATTCTCTGGACATATCTAGCCTTTCGTTGATTGAATTCACTCACACGCCAATCTGCTTCTGAATCGCGCCGCAGATTTTTTTTGACCAGCTTTCCAAAATTTTCGCGTCGCGGCCTTCGAGCAGCAGCCGCGCCTTGGGTTCCGTGCCGGAATAGCGCAGCAGCACGCGTCCGCCGGCGGATTTCAATTCCTTTTCCGCACCGGCCACGAGCTTCACCACGTCATCGAGCTGCTCAAACGGTTTTTTCTCGCGCACTTTCACGTTGGTCACGAGCTGCGGGAAGCGCGTCCAGCATTTCGCGAGCCTTGAGAGCGGATGGCCCTTGGCCTTCATGATGCGCAAAATCTGCAGCGCGGCGACAAGTCCGTCGCCCGTCGTGCCGAAATCGCGGAAGATCAGATGCCCGCTCTGCTCGCCGCCGAAGTTGAAGCCGTGCTTGAGCATCTCGTCAATCACGTTCTTGTCGCCGACGGCGGTGCGGATCATTTTTCCGCCGGCGGATTTTATCGCGGTTTCCAGGCCGGCGTTGCTCATCACGGTCGCCACCAGGGTTTTTTTGGCCAGAGTTTTTTCGGCGAGCATGTCGAGCGCGGCGATGGCCATGATGTCGTCGCCGTCAATCANNGAGCCGCAATCCTTGTTGATGTTCGTGCCGTCGGGGCGATGGCCGTAGACGATCACTTCCGCGCCGAGTTCGTGCAGCACGGACGGCGTGGATTTGTAGGCCGCACCGTGCCCGCAATCCACGACGACGCGCAAGCCTTCGAGCGTCATGCGGCGCGGGAAACTGGATTTCGCAAATTCGATGTAGCGGCCGAGCGCGTCGTCAATGCGGACGGCCTTGCCGATTTCACCGGCGGTCGGGCGGACTTTTTCAATCTCGCCGCCGAAAACGAGTCCTTCGATTTCGTTTTCAATCTTGTCGTCCAGCTTGAAGCCGTCGGCGCCGAAAAATTTGATGCCGTTGTCCTCGTAAGGATTGTGCGAGGCTGTGATGACGATGCCCGCGTCCGCGCGCAAACTGCGCGTGACATAGGCGACGCCCGGCGTCGGCAGCGGTCCGATGAAAAGAACGTCCACGCCCATCGAAAGGATGCCGGACGAAATCGCGTTCTCGAGCATGTAGCCGGAAAGCCGGGTGTCCTTGCCGATGACAATCTTGTATTTGCCACGACCGCGCGATTGAGACTCAAGATTTTTGAAAACGTGCGCGGCGGCGCGTCCGAGCTTCAGAGCGGTTTCCGCTGTGACAGGTTCGACGTTCGCCGTGCCACGGACGCCGTCGGTGCCGAAGATTTTTTTCTGCTTGCTCATGGAGTTTTGTTTTTTGGAGGCGGCACAATCACGCTGACGTGCGACGGTTCAACGGCCACGAGCGTCACGCTGGGCGGCATTGATACCTCCACTTTACGGCGTAATTCCTTCCCGACCGTCATGTCAACGGTCGCGCGGATTTCATTTGCCTGCAAAGTGGACATCGCCTCGGGCGGGCCGCTGACAGTCACGGAAACCGTGGCGGGCAAGACGCGGAAATCATGCACGTCCGCCGCCTCTGAGACGACGAGCACCGGCAGGTCGCCGTAGGTGTTCTCTCGCGCGCGGGCCGTCGCCGCGCCCGGCTCCTGATAAATGTTATGGACGGTCACCCAGACGACCAGCGCCAGGATCACCGAGAATATTTTCCAGCCAATGTCTTTTGTGAGCCAGTCGCGCATCGTGAAAAATCAGTTTGGGTTGATGAAACGCTTCACGCCAGGGCGCAACTCGCTTTTGGTGATGACCGCCGCACTTGGCTTGTAACGCTCGCTGAAATATTTGCGAAGCCATTCCACGGCCCCGCGCGATTTACCCGACTGCAC
>PKZR01000435.1 GCA_003133815.1 Limisphaerales bacterium
CGATTTGGGCACACTCATTGACTTCAAAGCCAACGGCGGCGTCGGTCCCAACACGGAGGCGGGTCTGATCATCAGCAATGGCTCGGTCACCGCCACCAGCATCGCCATCCAGAACGCCAATTCCGGCGCGAACATGAACCTCACGGGAGGATCGCTGACCATCGGCTCGTCCGCCTCCACCGGGGCCTTCAAGATTGGCAACAACACCAGCTCCACGCCACGCGGCGGTTGGCTTACGATGTCTGGCGGTTCGCTGACTTACTTGGGGACGGACGGGCTATTGATGGGGACGGTGGCCAATGCCACCAACAGTGTGAACATCAACGGACCAAGTTCGGTTGCCACGCTCACGGGCATCACTCTCAACCAGGCCAGTTCCTCTGGCAATACCATGAGTTCGCTGCTCGTCTCCAACGGCGCGACGCTGTATCTGGGCGGTGCCGGGCTGGTGATCAACCAGCCCACTGCCACGGTGTTTGCTGCGATCGGCAATGGAACCGCGACCATCGGAGCCATTGCGGACTGGTCGTCCGTTGCGCCGATCACCTTGGCCGGCAACACGACCTTCAAGGCGGCGGATGCTTCAAGCATCGCCCACAATATTTCCCTCGGCGGAGTTTTGTCTGGTGCAGGAGTCTTGACCAAGACCGGCTCCGGCACTCTGACTATAAGCGGAAACAACACTTATAACGGCGGCACCACCATCAGCCACGGCACGTTGCTGGCCAACAATGTGGCTGGCAGCGCGACGGGCACTGGTTTGGTCACCGTTGCCGGCGGCACCCTGGCCGGAACCGGCATCATTTCCAGCGTCGTGTCAGTGAATGCAGGCGGTGTGCTCGCGCCCGGCAATCCGTTCGGCACCCTGACCGTCAGCAACAATCTCACGCTGTCCGCCGGGAGCACAAACTTCATGCAGGTCCAGCACTCGCCACTGACTAATAACTCGGTGAAAGTTACCGGCATCTTGACTGAAGGCGGGACGCTCAACGTGACCAACCTGGGCGGAACTGCGCTGGCGGCGGGGGACACGTTCACGTTGTTCAACGCGGCAAGTTATAACGGCGCTTTTGCGAATGTGATATTGCCGTCTTTGCCCGTCGGACTGGCTTGGAACACAAACAATCTGAACACCGCCGGCACGCTGTCGGTGGTCGTCACCGCCAAGCCCGTCATCGGGACGGTTTCGATTTCCGGCGGCGGCCTCGCCCTGGCCGGCACCGGTGGCGTGGCCAATGCGAGTTTCTATCTGCTCGGCTCGACCAATCTTTCCACGCCGGTTTCCAACTGGACGCGGCTGCTGACCAACCAGTTCGACAACAGCGGCAATTTCAACTTCACTAACGGAATCAATTCCAATACCGCACAGAGCTTTTATCTGCTGCAATTACAATGATGCCAGCGAAAGACAAACTGCCGTTTTGCCCACGCCTGGCCTGCCGCGACAGGCGCGGACACGGCGGCCCCTTATTTCAAATCCGTCTTTCGGATTAAATCAGAGACTCCTCACGTCGGCTCCTACGTCTTGGAGATTTTGAGAACCGGTTGGTAAATGGACACGAAGAACGATTCCATCCACCGCGGAACCAATTGTGCCGCGCAATTCATCTTCTTGCGCCCGGCTCCAAAAGCAATACAATCACACCCGATGAAATTTGCTCTGGCGATTTTTACCTATCTGGCGATGGCGGCAATCATCGGTGCGGGAATCCTGCTGCTGGTCGCGGGCAAGCCGTTGCTGCTCATCATTGCACTCATCGCGTTCGTTGTCGCTTTCGGCAAGCTCGGCTGCATGACGCACTGACGCCGGCGGTTGGCAGTTGGAAGCTGGGAGCTAGAAGTTAGGAGTTGGAAGACGGGAATTTCTAAACCTTCAAAGGATTTTCCACCAATTGCAATTGTTCCAGCTCCCAAGTCCCAGCTTCAAACTCCTATCTTCTAGCTTCTATTTCACAGGGACGGGAAACTTCGCCTGCATCCTTGCGATAATCTGCGCGGCGGTCACGGCATTGGCGGCCTGTGTGCCGGCAAAGACTCCTGACGCATTGGCGGTGGAGGTGGAGGTGCCTTGAACCGCATAAACCTGGCCGCCGAAAAGGACGAAGCTGGTGCCGGGCAGCGCAAGATTGTCGCCGGACCAATAATTGGCATACGACGCGAGCTGGCCCGGCTGGGCCAGGGCGGTCACGGACACCACGCCGGGAATCGCCGCCGGATAAGTCGGCGTACCGACGGGCGTGTTGCCCGCCGCGCCAAACATCACGATGTTGTCGGCCAGCGCCGTCTTGATGATGGCGTCCAACACGGTGCTGTCGCCGGGGCTGCCGAGGCTCATGTTCAGGACGTTTGCGCCTCCGTCAACGGCGGCCTGAATCCCCAACGCGACGTTCCATGAAGTGGTGGATGCGTTCCCGCCATAAACATCCACCGGCTGGATTTGCACAGAGGTGCCGCCGCCGGACACCTGGGAGATTGCCTCGAGAATTGTGTAAGCCATGGCGGTGCCGTGCGTGATGTCCGTGCTGGCGGGTGCGTCGCCGGCTACGGAAAGCTGGGGCAAAATGAACTTGTCGAGCTGCGCACCGAGGGACTGCACGTTCATATCAATCAACCCCACGACGACCTTGCCGGAAGCACCCGGCGGATTGAGCTGAAGCGACAGCGGCGCAGCAACATTGGCCGGAAGATTGGCGGACGAAACAGGTTGAACGGCGGGCGGCAGGTCCAGGATGTAATTGTAATCCACAGCGGATACGTCGGTGTTGTTCTTCAATTGCGCGAGCGCGGCATCGGTCGCGGCGGCGTCGGTGAATTGAAGCCGGTAGAGGCCGAGCTTGTCGAGACGGCCGGTGATCTTGGCGCCGAGAGATTTGGCGAGAGCTTCAATGTCCGTGCCGGGCTTGACGCGGATGAGCAGTTCGTTGGCGACGCGGCGGGGAGCCTTGGCGGCGACGACGGGCTTCGTGGCGTTCTGCATGACGGTGCGGAAAACGTAAAGGCGGGTGGAGTCGTTGGTCTGCGGCACGAGCGCGAAGTTCAGGTCGCCAAGCAACATCTTCAGCGCGTCGCCTGCGGGCAAATCCTTGAACTTGGTGGAGGCGGTACGGTCCGTGTCCGGTTCGACAAAGATGTGCCAGCCGGTCTGGTGCGCAATGTCTTCAAGCAACGGCCAGAGCTGTTCGCCCTGCACGTCGGCGGTCACGCGTTCGGACCCAGTTTGCCAGACGATGGAATTGGTGTCCGCCGCGCCCGCGCCCAGGGAAATCGCGAGCATCAAACAAATGAACAATGGACGGATATTTGACATCGGCTAATTGACGATTTGAAAGCATGAACGGCCAAACCGTTCAGTTATTTCTTCGCGGTGACCGTCTTCACCCACGGCTGGTTGTCGAGATACCATCGGATGGTCTCGCGGATGCCCTGCTCGAACTTGTGCGCGGGCGTCCAGCCAAGTTCGCGCTGAATCTTCGTGGCGTCAATGGCATATCGTCGGTCATGGCCGGCGCGGTCCTTGACGAACGAAATCAGCTTGCGCGAGCCGCCGCCAAGCTGCGGCATGAATTCGTCAATGGTGTCGCATATCAGCTCGACGATGCGGAGATTGGCCCATTCGTTGTGGCCGCCGATGTTGTAGGTTTCGCCAAGCTTGCCCTTCTGCAAAACCGTCCACAACGCCCCGGCATGGTCGCGGACGTAAAGCCAGTCGCGGACGTTCATGCCGTCGCCGTAGACGGGAATCGGCTTGCGAGAAAGAACGTTTTGAATGATGACGGGAATGAGCTTTTCGGGAAATTGAAACGGGCCGTAGTTGTTCGAGCAGTTCGTGATGACCGTCGGCAAACCATAGGTGTGATGATAAGCGCGCACGAGAAAATCGCTCGATGCCTTGCTAGCCGAATAGGGCGAATTCGGCGCGTAAGACGTCGTCTCGGTGAACAGGCCGGTCGCGCCCAGCGAGCCATATACTTCATCGGTTGAGACGTGGTGAAATTTCTTGTCGTCAAACTTGCCATTCCAAAATCCCCGGCAGGCTTCGAGCAGATTGAAGGTGCCGATGATGTTGGTGGAAATGAAATCGCCCGGCCCGGTGATGGAACGGTCCACATGAGATTCCGCCGCGAGGTGCATCACGTGGGTGATGCCGTGCTTCTCCACGACGCGCAACGCCGCCGCCTTGTCGCGCAAGTCAACCTTCTCGAAGACGTATTTCGGATGCCTGGAAACGGTTTCCAGATTCGCCAGGTGGCCGGCGTAAGTGAGGCAGTCGAGATTGACGAGCTTGGTGACGCTGGCGTCGTCAATGACGTGATGGATCAGATTGGAGCCGATGAAGCCCGCGCCGCCGGTAATGAGTAGATTCATGGTTGAAAGCTATCCGATTTCCAGTTCTTGAGCGAATGTTCCAAAGCTTCTTCAACAGGACGGATTTTCACGCCCGCCGCGAGAATCTTGGAAACGTCCATGACGCAATTGGAACGAGGCGTCTTGGCCGCGACCTTGTAAAATTCCGTGTCGCTTTTCCAGTACTCAAACTTCCGTTTGGGCTTGAGAATCGTTTCAATCGCCTCAACCACATGGTGCGTCGTGACGAAGCCGGGATTGGTCACGTTGTAAGTGCCGAACGGCGCGCGAAGCTCCCACAAGTCCAGACACGCCTTCACGAAATCGGCGCGATGGGAAATGGAGTTCACGTTCTCGTAAACCTTCTGGTAACGCTGGACCTTGCTCAGGTAATTGCGGGCATTGTCAAATTCGTCGAACGGAATACGAAGCCGCCAGACGTAGCTTTGACCGATGCCAGCCATCGACTCCTCGCCGAGAGCCTTGGTGCCGCTGTAAAAGCTGCATGGCAGGTCGCGGAAGGAAAAATTGGGCGTGTCCGTTTCGGTGAAGCCATGGATTTTCTCCGGAGATTTCCCGGCAAGCGCGTGAAGTTCCGGCCTGGTCATGTCCTTCTCAACGCGAACTTTTCCGCGCACGGTAACCTTTGCGCCGCTGTAAATGCAACCGCTCGATATATGCCCCCACGGAACCTTCGCAGCAGCGCAGGCGTGAGCGATGGTTTGAGGCAAAAGAGCATTGCCAAGCAGCGTTCCTGCCTTGTCGAGCTCGCAGGCATCCACGTTCGGCTTGCCCGTGTAACCGGCAGCGTTAATGACGAACGACGGTTTCTTCCTGCGAAGAAATTCCAGCAGCAGGTCAAAGCGCGTGTAATCCACCTGCTTGCGCGCGAGCGGAATGAATTTCGTCTTGCGACGCCGCAATTCTGCTGCGAACGCCTTGCCGATATAGCCGGATGCGCCGAGAAGTAATATCATAATTTATTTCTGAAGACGTTTTGCCTCGGCCACGACCTCGTTTTCCAGATAGGCGCGGTATTCGCAGTTCGGCATCGCAACGACAATCTTTTCAAGCTGCGCCAGCGAGACGAAACTTTGCCGGAACGCCGCCTCTTCGGGACAGCCGATCTTGATGCCCGCGCGTTTTTCAATTGTCTGCACATAGGCACTCGCCTCGTGCAGGCTGCTGCTGGTGCCGGCGTCGAGCCACGCAAACCCGCGCGCCAGACGCTGCACGCGTAACTGTCCGCGTTTGAGATATTCCACGTTCACCGCCGTGATTTCCAGTTCGCCACGAGCCGAGGGCTGCAGATTCTTAGTTATGCCGACGACCGTGTTGTCAAAAATGTAGAGTCCCGGCACGGCGTAATTGCTTTTCGGAGACTTGGGCTTCTCCTCGATGGAAACCGCCTTGCCATGCGCATCAAATTCCACCACGCCATAGCGGTCCGGGTCATTGACGTGATAACCAAAAATCGTCGCGCCGGATTTGAAATCGCCAAAGGCATGGGAAAACACGTCGCTGCCGTAAAAAATGTTGTCGCCNNATGCCCGCCGGCTTGGCCTGTTCGCGATAATCAATCGTCACACCAAAGCGGCTGCCATCGCCCAGCAGCTGTTGGAATCGCGGCAGGTCGTGCGGGGTGGAAATCAGGCAAAGCTCGCGGATGCCGCCCTCGATCAGCGTCGTGAGCGGATAATAAACCATCGGCTTGTCAAAAACAGGTTGTAACTGCTTGCTCGCCACAAGCGTAAGCGGATACAGCCGGGAACCGGCGCCGCCGGCGAGGATGATGCCTTTCATTTGCACCAAAGATTAGAGATAACCCTCAGAAATGTCATTCAATTTGTCTCAAACCGGCGCGGTCAATTGCCTGCCGTTGTCGGCGGAATTGATTTTCAACAGGAATGGCGCGGCACTCTTTGCCCAGTCAGCGGGCGCCGGATAATTGGATGCGCCGCCGGCAAAGCAGCTTTGCAGCATGTCAGTGTTGATGATGCCGGGATTGAGCGGCACGGCGGCGAGCCCCGGCGGCAATTCCTGGGCAAGCGACTGCGTAAGCCCTTCCACCGCCCATTTCATGGCGCAATACGGCGCGACTTCCGCGTCGGTCGAACGGCCCCAGCCGGAGCTGAAATTAACGATGACGCCCCTGCCCCGCTTGATCATCGCCGGGACAAAATGGCGGATGACATTCGCCACACCCTTGATGTTCACATCAATCACGTCGGAAAATTCCTGCGCAGAAACTTTCCAAAGCGGCGCATTGCGGTTGATGAGCGCGGCGTTGTTGAGCAGCAAATCCGGCGCGGCGTGCGACTGCAAAATTCTTTTCGCCCAGGCCGCGACTTGCGAATCGTCCGCGACATCCACCACGGAAAAATCATTCGGCGCTGGAAATTGCTTCCTTAGTCGCGCGATTTCCTTTTCGGAGCGGCCGCAGCCAACGACAGTGTGGCCGAGCCGGATGAATTCTTCCGTCAGCGC
>PKZR01000384.1 GCA_003133815.1 Limisphaerales bacterium
GCGCGCCGGATATGATGCTCAAGGTGTTCGTGGCGTAGGAAGTATTGGGACCGCTGTCAACCGCAGTAATGATGTTGGTGGTCGTTGAGTTGGCGGGAATCGATGAGCCAACAGCAATGCTGTTCGTATACACATTCGGGGTGGCCGACAACACCAACGGCAGCACCGTCGTTCCGGGTGCCGTTCCGGCAGTCTGGCTTGCATCCACTGTCACGCTTGTAATCGGATTTTGGTTGGTCAACACAAGGGCGCTGATCAATACGCCCTCGTTAGGATATGCCGGATTCGGACTGGCTGTTGCCGAGATGATAATGGGTCCGGCACCTGGCGCATATTTCAAAATAACACTGTTGGCATTGACCGCGATGGAATATTTAGCCGAATTCAATGGCGGGACATCCCAGACCAACGAGAGGCTGCCATTGACGGTGAGCGTGCCTGTGTTGGTAAAAAGAAAATAGCTCGCGTTGCCCAGAACCGCCGATGTGCCCGGAGCTTTAAGGTGGATGGTGTTTGCATTCAACGTCAGGTTTCCATTGACCACAATCTCATCATTCGATCCGGTGGCGCTGCTGCCCAGATCAAAGTATGCCGACGCGCCGGCGGCCAGGGTCAGATTGCTGTTAAATGTGTTCGTGCCGTACGTCCCGTCCGTCCCGCCATAGATGCCCGAACCCGAGGCAACCAACACCGCTCCGGTCACTGAACCGCTGCCCATCAGATTTTGAGCCGGCCCGGCACCCAGCGTAAAACCGCCATTGACATGTGACACGTCAAAGGTCGTCCCGCTGCCCACGATGATGCTGGCCGAATTGCTGATGGAACCATTGTTGGTCAACATCAACGTGCCGCTGCTGACGACGGTGTTGCCCGTGTAGGTGTTGGTGCCACTCAGGGCCACCGTGCCGGTGGCATACACCGCCGTAGTGTTCGCCGTGCCGGCGCCCGAACCTGGAAGAAGTCCATTCGTATTGCCGTTCGCGCTCGAAGCCGGTATGCCGATAGTCAGCGCTCCCGTTCCCGCAGCACCGCTGATCACGCCATCCACCGTGAACGTGTTGCCCGCTGTCGCCGCAAGGCCGCCGCCGTTGTTGCCCAGAATAACAGGACGCAAATTCGCACCCGCATTGTCCAGCACAAACGTCCGGTTGCCCACAATCGTGCCGCCGTTCAAATTCGCATTGGCCGCCGTGGCCACCGCGCCCAGGCCGCTGTCATTGGTGATGACATAATTGCCGCCGTTGAGATAGGTTTGCGCAGCATAACTACAAATGGATGGTATCATGACGACCGTGCCGGGACCGTTCTTGGTTACATTTCCCGTCCCTGTGCTGTTGAAGCCAACGGTTCCTTGAGGGTTAATCGTCAAATACCCGCCCGTGTTATATTGATCAAAAACAATCTCGCCGTTGGCCCGGATAGTTCCGACCCCACCCGCTGTAACATTGGCAGCGCCAACACCGCTGGTCACCGCGATATGGGTCATCGTTGCCACACGTCCGGCTGCACCTGCGTTGAAAGTCCATCCCCCGGAAACGAACGTGTTGAATAAAAACGGAACAGTCGGATTTAAGTTGGCGCTTATTGTTGTAGTAGCGGCGGTAGTATTGTTAAACACCCAGTAGCTGGCAGGCGGCGCGGTCACTAAGTTTTGATTGGCGGTAGTAGGAGCCAGCCAGCCAGCCGTGGAATTGGGCAAAACCGCTTGGCCGGCGGCTATCTGGCCACTGCCATTCACTGCCGCAAAATCCGTCGGATTGCCATTAACGTCAGTGATCAGGCCATAAGGGGTTGTATTGCCACCCAAAAGAATGCCCGTAGTGCCGCCCACAGAAATGGTGCCACCGGCATAGAACGCAATCCCCGATCCCGCGTTACGCGTGATTGTCCCCAGAGCCAGTGTGGGAGCCGTGCCGTTGTTGACCACCGACACCACGCTCGCACCGGCATTCACAGTCGTGCTGGCAAAGGTCTGGCTGCTCGCCGAGGCGGCATTGCCTTTGACAGCAAGAGCGCCGCCACCCAAAGTCAGAACCGAAGTTGCGGGAACAATATTGTTGGCTGCGCCACCGGAATAATCCAAAGCAAGTGTTCCGGCATTGACGATGGTGGCACCAGTGTAAGTGTTGTTATTCGTAAGCGTCACCGTGCCGCCAAGAATCTTGGTGATGCCACCACCCGTTCCAGAAATGATGCCCCCGACAAGCAACGTGCCACCGCTACCCACGCCGAAAGTGTGGCCAGCCGTCATAACGATGGGCAGGTTTATGGTTTCAAGGCTCAACGAATTATCCAATATCCCACCGGAATTGGTAAAGGAGTTGCCATTGAGAATGAAGGATGGAGCTGTCGCGTTGAATGTCAGGCCCAAAAAGGTGTTGGTGAGCGAAAGATTGTTGTTGAGCGTCAGGCCGCCTGTTCCCTGGATGCCGAACACCGGAGTATCGCCGCTGGCAGGCGGAGTGTTGGCGCCTGACCAGTTGCCAGGAGACGACCAGTTCGCATCGGTGGCACCCACCCAGTTGTCATTGCCGGTGGCGGCTCGCAGACATGCTGCACCGGACAGGAAAAGCAGGCCGGTGATTTGAAGAATTGTGTAACGAAAGGAGAAGAGTTTCATAGCAAAATGGCTAAGTTCGATTTTTCATCTTGGGGTTCACGGGCAAAGATGCAATCTTCATTAAAATTAGTCAACGAAAATTTTGTCCGCACTTTTGATGTTGAACATTGGACGCCGAACTGGCTTTCCCGGTTACATCAGGTTTTGGAAAACCTTGTGAAATGTTTCCACGAGTTTCACGAAAAAAATCTCATGCCGTCAATGTCGCGAAGCGCAGTATCAATTCCCGTTGTTCTTATTAAACTCGCATGGTCTTAAAATCCGGTTTCACGGTAAATTGTCTCAAGACACAACCTCCTCCGACGGAATTGTGAACGCAGCGGATTGCAGTCAATTGTATTTGGCGGATACCCGATTGATTTATCGTCTGCGCAAATTGTCATCGGATGATTCACGCTGACAAAACATTTTAAGTCTCGAAAAATTAAACAAGGTTTAAACACAGTAAATCAGCGGAATCTGCGGCAACTTTTACAGTTAATCTAAAATCGTCTGCTCGCGCGACGGCCCGATGAATGCAATGAACAATTTCGCGATTGCTTAATTCGGCAATCGCCTTGAGACGGGCGCACGCCTTGTCCGTGAGCGTGCAAAACGTTCATTTTTGTATCCGCGTCTCGGGCGGCCAGATATAGCCAAGCTTTGCGGCTCCGGCGGTTTCCCCTTCAAGCGCGTCAATCACGATGCCAGGATCTACCATCCAGATTTTCAGGGTGTGAAGTCCTGGCCGGGTTACAGGATGAACGCTCGAAGTCAGCGCCGCGTTACGCAAAACATTTTCCTGCCATTGCCGGTCGGTTTCGCTCATTGAAAACGGCTGCGAAATCATTTGCGGCGACGCGTCGTCCAGCGCGATTGCATAACGCTGCGGCTTTCCGGTCTCGACGGAAAATGTCGGCAGTGCGCGGACGATCACCCTCCAATCGCCTGCATCTCGGAAATAGATTCTGTATTGCAGGCAGGGCGACTCGGCCAAAAATTTTTCCCGCCCGGTGCGAACTGCCACTGTCGTCGGAAAAACGGAAACCGCCTCGCCGTTGTAGCCAAGACCGGTGATTTTTTGCCAGCTGGCATCCTTGCCGGGAATGAAAGCCGATGCGTGCGACGCCTCCATGACGACTTGATGATTTTCCTCCACAAAATCAGCGCCGTCTTCAGAACCCGGTTCGGCGGGTTGCACTGTGCCGCTGGATTCGGAATTGGTGCGAACAACAGACCCGTGCTCCGAAGCAAGCAGCTCGTGTGGATCATCCGACATCATCAAATGCCATTTGCCTCCGGCGGTCTGGTTGTTGTAAGCGTCCGTCAGCCGATGAATTTCGTCCTGCGCCTCCTGCGCCTTTTCTGGATCGAGGAATTTTTCATTTGCCAGGGCGGAGCTGTGAACGGGATAACCAACGAGTTCAAAAAAGGCGTCGTGTGATTCCGGCGGCAGGTTGTTTTCAACGGCGTCAGCGCGCGCAGACAGTTTTTGCCACGCCTCCAGCCGCTGCGCCGCTTCATCGACGGTAAATAGATTGCCAGGGGCAAAGCCCATGTGTTCCGGCTTGCGCTGGAAATTCAGGCGGTAATATTCCTCCATGATGGAGGTGATCTCAGTCGCGTTCGCCGCGCCAAAGTCGCGGGTGATCTGTTTTCCCAGCAGGTCGTAAGTGTTCGTGCCATTCCATGAATGCGGATTCCACGCGAGTTTCAAAAAGAATTCGATGTCAAACTCCGCCGGCTTTAAATCGCCGACATTGAGGATCCAGACCTTGTCCGCGCCGTAATCATAGGCCTTTGTCATCTCCTCCGCGATGAGCGCGGGTGGCGTGGAGCATATCCAAAGATAATCATGCGGACGCCCCCAGTATGAGACATGATAATAAACACCCGCCCTGCCGCTTCGGGCGCGTTCGCGCGAGTCGGAAAATTCACGGATGTAGCCGTAATTGTCGTCCGGCCAGACGAGGGTGATGTCGTCGGGAATATCCGGCGAGAGGCGATACAGTTCCAGCACCTCCTTGTAGGGACAAAATATCTGTGGAATCGCGGCAACGTTCGTGTTGACGTCGCGCGCGAGCATTTCGCGCTGGTCGGCGATGATGGTTTGCAACCGCGCGGCCTTTTCCTGCGCCGTGCCGCCGCCCGGCATCGCGCCGTCGCTGATGCCGCGCATCCCGAGCGTCCAGATGCTTTCAAATTTTCCGTTTTCGCGGACGCGCTGTTCCCAGTAATTCAAAACCCCTTTCGGATTTGTGACGAAATTATATTCACCCAACGCTTTGTCGTTCCATTCGCCAATGTTGTCGCGCAGCATCTGCTCGCAATGCGACGATCCCATCACGATGCCATAGTCGGCGGCGATTTCCTTGTCTGATGGAAACGAATTGAAGGCCGCCGTGCCGGGATGCTGCGCCGGCCAGAGATAATTCGCGTGCAGTCGCAGCAGGAGCTCAAAGATCTTCGCGTAGGTTTTGGGACCGATATTGCCTGTTACCGGATCAAAGGTCTTCGATGCCCACGGTCGCAATCCCCAATCCTCGTCGTTCAGAAAAACGCCGCGATATTTCACGGCCGGCGGACCCTGCTTAAGAATGTCTCCGTGCAACGCAAGGATTTTACTTTGTTTCACCGGCACGTCCGCCCACCAATACCACGGTGAAACGCCGATCATTTCCGACAATTCATAAATGCCGTAAATCGTCCCGCGCCGGTCGCTGCCGGCGATGACCAGCGCGCGCTCGACTCCCGGCAGCGGATTGGCCACAACCTGCAAAACGTAACTTTCCCATCCACCGCTCACACCGTTTGTTTCCAGCTTCCCTTCAGCAGCAAGCTGGTCAACAACCCCGCCCGCGCCGATTGTGCCGATGATGATGCAATGTTTCCCACCGGCAGAATGATTCTCCAACACGGGCTTTGTGCCGGTCACCCGCCGAAAGTCATCCGCCAAATCGCCCGCCGCGCGAAGGACAGCGTGTTCATCGTTTGTTTCCACAAGAATTGGCGCGGCGCTTTTGCCGTCGAACAAAATGAAGTCGCCCGCGCCGGGCGAGGGAGAACCAGCCAGCGATAATTCAGCCGCTGACGCGGACAAGAACAGGCTGGCTAAGAAAAAAACGCTTAACAAACAGCCGGTTTTCATAGTTCTTTACGCAGTGTGACGTCTCACATCGCCGGGTTGCGCGGGAATTTGGCGAACGGCAGACGCGCACTGCGGTATTG
>PKZR01000130.1 GCA_003133815.1 Limisphaerales bacterium
GCCACGGTCGTGGCTTCTTTGAACTGCCAGTCAGGTAATTTTTGCATTTTAAGCCGGATAATTTACTTTCTATGCAAGTGAAGAACGGGTTCACATTGATAGAACTGCTGGTGGTCATTGCCATCATCGCCATACTGGCCGCGCTGCTGCTGCCGGCGCTCGCGTCGGCAAAGGAAAAGGGACGCCAGGCTTCCTGCATCAACAGTGTCCGTCAACAGACCCTGGCGGTTTTGCTTTATGCGGATGAGAACAATGACCTTCTGCCGCCAACCGCTTACAACGATGCCGACGGCAACGAGGTGGACTGGCCTGCCTTGCTTGACCCGTATCTCAACCACGTCGCCAAAATTCATCTTTGCCCGTCCGACATCCTCTCCAAGACAAATTCTTATGGCCTGAATGAACTGACTTTTGTTGATCTGACCGACCCGAATCCGCCACCCCCGACCAAGCTTGCTTCCTTTCATTCCACCAGCACCACCATCATGCAGGGTGACATCGGGACGGAAGATGATTTTGTGACCTCGCGGCCCGATACGTTAAAGCTGACAGCTCCCGGTTCCACACTCAACGACGACGAAGATGCGCGGCCTTCCACCCGGCATACCGGCCGGTGCGACCTGGGCTTCATGGACGGGCATGGCGAGCATCTGCACTTGAACGATTTCTATACGAACCAAAATCCCACGAACAAATGGTTCCTGCCGTGACTGTGCGCCACGGGTCAAAATACCAACGGGCAAATTTCAAGGGGACGGCGGGGGATTCTTCCTCTTCGTGGCGAGATTGGATGAATTACTGCTTGCCTCTGACCAGCGACTCAACCACCGCCGGGTCGGCCAGCGTGGTGGTGTCGCCGATCTGGTCGGTCTGGTTCTCGGCAATCTTGCGCAGGATGCGGCGCATGATTTTGCCGGAGCGCGTCTTGGGCAGGCCGGGTGCAAACTGGATTTTGTCCGGCACGGCAATCGCGCCGATTTCCTTGCGGACGTGCAGCGCGAGTTCCTTCTTCAATTCCTCGCTCTCGGCAATGCCGTCCTTCAATGTCACGAACGCATACAGTGCCTGGCCCTTGATGTCGTGTGGCATGGGCGCGACGGCGGCTTCGGCCACTTTCTCGTGGCTCACGAGCGCGCTCTCCACTTCTGCGGTTCCGATGCGATGGCCGGAGACGTTCACCACGTCGTCCACGCGGCCGAGCAGCCAGTAGTCGCCGTCGGCATCCACGCGGCAGCCGTCGCCGGTGAAATACATGTTCTTGAAGGTGGCGAAATAGGTATTGATGAAACGGTCGTGGTCGCCCCACGTCGTGCGCATGATGCCCGGCCACGGTTTCTTGATGCACAACTTGCCGCCCTCGTTGGGCGCGCATTCGGTGCCGTCGTCGCGGAGCACAACCGGTTCGACGCCGAAGAACGGCTTGCTCGCGCTGCCGGGTTTGAGCGTGTTGACGCCGGGCAGGGCGGTGATGAGGTGTCCGCCGGTCTCGGTCTGCCACCAGGTGTCCACGATAGGACAACGCTCACGGCCGATGCGCCGGTGATACCACATCCACGCCTCGGGATTGATGGGTTCGCCGACGGTGCCGAGCACGCGCAGTGAACTCAGGTCATGTTTCGCCGGCCATTCATCGCCGAGCCGGATGAGCGCGCGGATGGCCGTGGGCGCGGTGTAGAAAGAATTCACCTTGAACTTCTCGACAATTTTCCAGAGCCGTCCGGCATCCGGCCACGTGGGCACACCCTCGAACATCAAGGTCGTCGCGCCGTTGCAGAGCGGGCCATAGACGACATAGCTGTGGCCGGTCACCCAGCCGATGTCGGCGGTGCAGAAATAAACGTCTCCGTCGTGGATGTCGAAAACGTATTTGTGCGTGAGCGCGCTCCAGAGCAGATAACCGGCGGTGCTGTGGACGACGCCCTTGGGTTTGCCGGTGGAGCCGGACGTGTAAAGGATGAACAGAAAATCCTCGGCGTTTATCTTCTCCGGCGGACAATCGGCGGAAACATTCGCCATCAAATCGTGATACCACACGTCGCGGCCGTTCACAAAATGGCACGGCATTCCGTTCCGCCTGACCACGATGACTTTTTCGATGCTCGGAGTTTTTTGGAGCGCCGTGTCGGCGATTTCCTTCAACGGGATGGTTTTGCCGCCGCGCAACGAGACGTTGGCCGTGATTAAGACCTTGCAGGTCGAATCGTTGATGCGGTCGCTCAGCGAATCCGCGCTGAACCCGCCGAACACCACCGAATGAACCGCCCCGATGCGCGCGCAGCCGAGCATCGCGACCGCCGCCTCCACCATCATCGGCATGTAAATCGCCACGCGGTCGCCTTTTTTCACGCCGGTCGCCTTGAGCGCATTGGCGAACTTGCAGACCTCCGCGTGTAATTCGCCGTAGGTCACGCGCCTCACCTCGTCCTCCGCGTCGCCCTGCCAGATGATCGCCACCTTGTCGCGCAACTTCGTTTTGACGTGTCGGTCGAGGCAGTTCACGGTCAGGTTCAACTCGCCGTCCTCAAAAAACGTGTGCTGGATTTTCCGCGCTTCCGTGTCCCAGATGAATTTTCCCGCGACGGTCGGTTTCTTGAACCAGTCCAGCGCATCCGCCTGCTCCAGCCAGAACTTTTCC
Organism: Limisphaerales bacterium; assembly: GCA_003133815.1. GTDB lineage: Bacteria > Verrucomicrobiota > Verrucomicrobiia > Limisphaerales > UBA11358 > UBA11358. Next base: position 2,636 of record PKZR01000130.1, read on the forward strand.
GGCTCGCGGACGGACCGTTCGTAGAGCGCGTTGAACTGTTCCGCATTGAGCAGCGCGTGCTTGACGACTTCCGGCGACGGCGGGAACGTGCGGCCTTCGTGTTGCAGGGATTCGGTGGAGATGGTCTTGTGGCTCATGTCAGGTCGTAAATGATTCCGCGCATTTCCTCAAAATCAATCCGCGCTGTCAATGTCGCTGATGGCTAAAATTCATTTCCCGGGAACAATCCGTAGTCTGTGACCGCCCCTTCATGTCCTTCTCCAAGCTAATTTTCGGGGAACGCAGGCGGTTCGACGGCTATTTTAAGGAGTCTCGGGGCTTGTTCGACGCGGTCGACGCCATGCCAAAAGAGTTTTGGAACCTTCCGACGCGGTCGATGGCATGCAAAAAGAGTTTTTTGAACCTCCCGACGTGGTCGACGGCATGTTTTGGGCCTCCAAAAAGGGGGTCGGAAGGGCACTTATGGGTTCAAAATGAGCATTTTAGGTGATATTTGCCGTCCGGCGGTGTTTTTTGGCTGTTTTGGGCATCACCGGCAGAAGGACGCCGCACTCCAGGACGCCCGCACGTCGGCTCATTATTTTGCGGTCGGTGTATGGATGGAGCGGACGCAAATCCTCGTTAATTAGTAGCAGCGAAGGTGAGTTCGCTCATTCTTGTTTGGCAGAAAAGTTTAGAGCCGACTCACGTCGGCTGCTACGCAGGTAATTTCCAGTTGGCCCG
>PKZR01000160.1 GCA_003133815.1 Limisphaerales bacterium
TCCTAAAAATCTGTCTGCCGGTCTTTCTCGTTGTCTTTGCGCTAAATTTTTCCAGCGCGCAAAATGAAATTACCATTTCGCATGACATCAACGTCATAGGCCAAAAACCCATCCCCGTTTCGCTCGACGGTTTCAGTGGCGAGGTCGCGAGCGTTTTGAAATTCGACCTTTACGTCCAGGGTTTCAGTTTCGTTTCGCCTGACGCGGCGCAATATCAAATCAGCGGCAGCAATTCTGGAAACGTGACCGGCCGCGTTTCGGACAAATTCGCCAAGCGTGAAATTCTTTCGCGCAGCTACACGGGCGCGAGCTTGCGGCGGCAGGCGCACGCGTTCGCGGACGACATTGTTCTAGCTGTCACTGGCAAAAAAGGAATCGCCCAGTTGCGCGGCTCGACGTCAAAAATCGCGTTCAAGGCGCAAAGCGAGAACGGCGACGGTGAGATTTTTGTTTCCGATTTCGACGGCGGCAATCCGCAGGCCGTCACGCACGAAAAGACGATTGTCTCCGCGCCCGCATGGGTGCCGGGACGGCTGGCGATTTACTACAATTCCTACCGGTTCGGCAACCCGGACATTTTTTACAACGACTTTTCGACCGGTGCCGCCCGCGCCATCGCACGTTACGGCGGCTCGAACATCAGCCCGGCACCGTCGCCGGACGGCTCGAAGGTGGCAATGATCTTGGACAAGGACGGCTGGGTGGACTTGTATGTGGCCGACGCGGACGGGGGCAATCTCAAGCGGCTGACGAAATCGCCGGAGGACGAATCATCGCCGTGCTGGTCGCCGGATGGAAAATGGATCTGCTTCGCGACGAAGATCGCCGAGCGCCGCGTGCTGGCTAAAATTCCGGCGGATGGCGGCGCGATTCAGGTGATTCACACGGTCGGTACGCCGAGCCCGACAGAGCCGGACTGGTCGCCAGACGGAAAATGGATTGCGTTCTGCTGCCAGTTCGGCGGCGAGTTTGACATCTGCATCGTGCCGGCGGAAGGTGGCACGCCGGTGATCTTGACGCCGGGCGAGCATCCGTCCTGGTCGCCGAATTCGCGGACGCTGGTCTTTGCGAAACGTGCCAACTGGCGCTACACGTTGTCCGTGCTTGACGTTTTTACGAAACAGGTCAAGGATATTGGTCGAATTTCGGGAAACGATTCGCAACCCTCGTGGGCGAAATGATTTTGTTTTGACGGAAATTTTTAACAAGAAATTAACGGAAGGAAAAATATGAAGACGATGAAATTGATTTATCCGCTGGCACTGGCATTCGTGCTGGCAGCGACAGGCTGTAAACATCAGCCTGTCGGAGTAACGCCCCTGACGCCGGGACCGACGCCGCCGCCAATTGAAACGCAACCAACAACGCTTCCGGGTTCAACAATGAATTCTGATACCGGCCCTACAAGCACGTCAGGTGGCGGAGGAATTCCTGCAGCTTCCCCAGATTTGTTTCAAGGCATGATTGAAGACACCAATGCACTGGCCAGTTACACGGTGCATTTCAAATACGATAGCGCGGCGGTGCAAAAGACCGAGAAGTCAAATTTGCAGGCGGTTGCCGCTACGTTGACTGCTGACGCGAGTACGAAGCTGCTCATCGAGGGCAATTGCGACGAGCGCGGCACGGAGGAATACAACCGCTCGCTCGGCGAACGCCGCGCGTTGGCATTGCGCGAGGCGCTGGCGAAAATCGGCGTTGACCCGTCTCGCGTTCGCACCATCAGCTACGGCAAGGACAAGCCNNGCCGACACCGGCCACGACGAGGAGGCCTGGGCAAAAAACCGCCGGGGCGATTTCGTCCTGCTGCATCCAAATCCGAATGCCCCTGCTGGAACGCCGCCGTCTTGATAGTAGAATGAATTCATGGAAGGCCGCGCTCGTCGCGGCCTTCTTTTTTGAAGCTTTACTATTTGCCAGAACAGCCGTAGGATAAAGTCAGATTCGGTAAAAAGTTATGAAACCAATTTTCGCGCTTTTGGGATTGAGCGGAACGGAACTNNATCAATGAGTTCAAAAAAGCCTCGCGGGAAGTGACCGACTCGATTGAAAATGAGTCGACGCCCGCACCAAAAGCACCTCCGGCCAATACGACCTCCCAAAATCAATCCAATCCCCCGCCGCCGGAAACAAAAGTTCTTTGACCGCGAGCAGGCCGGGTTTCCGCCGCGAAGTTTTCCATGGCTGATTTATCCAAAGAAACGCCATCTGACGCAGACGATGAAGGCGGTCCCGTAAAAAGTTTTCTCGAACACCTCGAAGATTTCCGCTGGCTGGTCATCAAAAGCGGGGCGGCGTTGCTGATTTGCCTGATTGTCTGTCTTTACGCCGTCCCCCAAATCGTCGCCATCCTGAAATGGCCGCTGTCGCGAGCGGCTCTTGTGCAGGTGCATGGCGAGCGTAAGGCTCTGGTGCGTTTCGGTACCAACTCCGTCGCCACATTGGAACTCACGACTAACCTGATCGGCGGCCTCGACCTCGGCACAAACTGGTTCACCGTCCTGCAAGTCGAGCCGGTCGCCGTGGGTAGCAATGTCCTCCTTTCGGTCAGCGTGGATAAAAATCCTGCGTCTGCAAGCCTGCTCCAGTCGGCCACCGACCTGATTTATCTGGATCCGGCGGCGCCGTTTTTTTCCTCGATGCAATTGGCGTTTTACGGTGGGATACTGCTGGCATCGCCGGTGATTTTCTTTTTCGTCGCGCAATTCGTCCTGCCGGCGCTGAAAATCCGGGAAAAAAAATATGTTCTGCGTGCGGCTTTCATCGGCGTCGGCCTGTTTCTCGCGGGCGTGGCGT
>PKZR01000362.1 GCA_003133815.1 Limisphaerales bacterium
GAGCGGATGCTGCGCTGGGGCCACGAAAAGCTGACAAAATTATCGCCGCCGATTGCTTCGGCAGTTTGAGCCGAATTCATTTTATGAAAATTAAACCCGGAGACACAGTGTTGCTGACCGGGGCACCGGGTGGATTGGGTGCATACATGGCACATGCTTTTGCGGATTACAAAGTGAAGCTGGTGCTGGTCGCGCATCCGGGAGCCGAACTGCAAAAACTTCAGAAATCTGTTGAAGATCGCGGTGCAGAAGCCGTAACGATCAAATCCGATTTGCGCGATTCCTCGCAGCGCAAGCAGTTGATACAAGACGTCAGAAACCGTTTTGGGAAGATTGACATACTCGTTAACAACGCGGGCGTGGAATTCACCTCGGCGTATCACGAGCTAAGCGAAGAAAGCATTTATGACACGCTCAAAGTAAACCTCGAAGCACCCATGATTTTAAGCCATCTGGTTTTGGCGGAAATGCTTGAAAGGAAGCGCGGACACATTGTGAACATTTCTTCGCTTGCCGGGAAGTCGGGTCCGGCCTTTCAAGAGCCTTATGCGGCGTCGAAGGCGGGACTGATTTCCTTTACATCTTCCTTGCGGGCAACATACCGGGGGTCAGGTGTCAGTGCTTCCGTGGTTGTGCCCGGTTTTGTCGAGGCGGGAATCTATTCCAAATTGAAGATGAGTAGCGGTCTTTCTGCACCGGCATTACTGGGAACTTCACCGCCGGAAGCCGTGTCGCGCGCCGTGATTCGTGCCATTGAAAATGACCTCCCGGAAATCATTGTCAATCCGCTTCCGATCCGTCCGCTGCTGGCTTTCACGGCGTTGTTTCCATCCGCAGGCGAGTGGCTGGTCGACAAAATCGGGTCGAACAAGTTTTTCCAGCAGGTGGTCGAGGCGCAGAAGCGCAATGGCAAATAAAATGAGAGGAAATTTTCAATGCGTGTTTTCCTGACAGGCGCGGGAGGTTATCTCGGCGGCGTGCTGGCGAGACACATCGCCCAATTGCCGGAAGTTGAAAGCATCACTGGAATCAGTCTGTCGAAGCCGTCAGCGCCGCCCGCCAAGATGAAGTTTCTACGGATGGACATCCGCTCGCCTCAATTGGCCGGGCTGATGGCCGGGCATGACGTCGTTGTCCACACGGCCTGCGTTGTTTTGTGGCCGGCAAAAATGCCCGTAAAAGAGCGCGATGACATTAATTTGAACGGCACGCGCAATGTGGCTCAGGCGGCGCTGGCGAACAAGGTGCGCCGGTTCGTCCACGCCAGCAGTATGGCCGTTTATGATCCTGTTCTGGCGCGCGGCAAGACGGATGTGACCGAGGAATTTCAAAAGGGCGATGGAAATTCGGCATTTTATTATTGGAATGCCAAGGCTACAGCCGAACCAATTCTTACGGAGATTTTGGGCGCATCAAGCGTCCTGACTTTTTTCAGGCCGATTTACATCATCGGGCCAAATAATCGCGCGGTGGTGAGAAGCTACCAAAAAAATGCGGTGATGTTTCCCGGTTGCGATCCGCGAAGGCAATTTATCCACGAAGACGACGTAGCGGCGGCTTTCATCCAAGCGGTCCGAACAGATCTGCCCGGAGCCTTCAATGTTGTTCCTGACGATTTCATGCTGTTGAGCGATGTCTGGAAAACCGTCGGCGCAAAATTTGTCCCGAAAATTCCCCTGAAGCTGGCGTGTTTTATCACGGCGATGAGGTGGCGGTATTTCGGTTCGCCAATCCATGCTTCATGGGTGGAAGATATGCTGGTGGATTTCACGGGCAGCAATGCAAGGCTGAAAGCCACGGGATGGAAACCGCGTTACGGCAGCGTGGAGGCGTTGCGCTCGGCTTTGTAAAACAACCTGAAAATAATTGCTTGCAGTCAGATTGGACGGCATAGAACCTGCGTCTGCGACTGGTTCTATTGTGGAAACCCAAACGATGACCATATGAAACATTCAAAAAAGTATCTTGGATTCGCCGTGTCGGTTCTGTCGTGCGTCGCCATTTCGGCGTGCGGTGCAGCATTTGATTTGCCCGATCAGGACGCATTCGCCATTGGACGTGGCATGGCGTTTGTCGCCACCGCCGACAATCCCTCTGCCATCTACTACAATCCCGCCGGCATCACGCAGCTTCAAGGCGACAATCTCCGGCTTGGAATTTACGGAATCAGCATCAATACAACCTACAAGTCTCCAAACGGCACAAGTTACGACAATCAGGACAAATTACATGGCGTTCCGCAATTTTATTACACCCACAGTCTGGAAAAAACGCCGTTGAGCTTTGGCCTGGGTGTTTATTCCACTTACGGATTGGGATCGCAATGGCCTCAAGACACCGGCTTCCGCACCGTCTCAACACAAGGCCAGATCACTTACGAAACATTCAATCCGGTCATTGCCTGGCAAATAGTCCCGAGCCTTTCAGTCGGCGCTGGATTGACCTTGAATTACTGCCGTTTGGATTTGCAACAGGGACTTTTCTGGCCGACGCAACCGTTCGACGGATTTGAATTCAAAGGCAGCGGCTGGGCGGTCGGCTACAACCTCGGCGTGCTTTGGAAGCCTGATGAAAAAATTTCGTTCGGCATCTCTTTCCGCAGCCCGACCTCAATCAATTTGAGCGGCAACACGACGGCCTACAATGCCGTTGCCACGCCCAGCCCGCCATTTCCAGCCGTCATCCCGCCCTTTTCACAACCCTCGTCCGCCAGCGCAAAATTTCCGTTTCCGTTGAACATGATTGCTGGCGTTTCTTATCGCCCTACGCCAAAATGGAATTTGGAGTTCAACGCCGACTATACCGATTGGAACACGGTGGGCACGGTGATCGTCAACCAGTCAACCCCATTTGCTTTACTCCCGGTAAACATCCCGCTAACGCTGAATTGGGAATCAAGCTGGTATTATGAATTTGGCGCAACGCGCTATTTCGACAACGGCTGGCATGTCAGCGCCGGTTATATCTTTAATGAAAACTCTGTGCCCGACAAAAATTACCAGCCGCTCGTTGGCGATTTGGATCGGCACTTCTTGAGCATCGGCACGGGCTTCAAGAGCAAACGCTTTGATTTCGACATCGCCTACCAATTTGGCTACGGCCCCCCGCGCACCGTCAGCGGCAGCACGCCCTCGGCCAGCGGGCAAACTGCGGATGGGCAGTATAAATTCATTAGCAACGCCATCGCCGCTTCGGTGGGCTGGAATTTTTGAATTGTGAATTGTTTAGAGTGTCCACAATTGTGACTTGAGTTAAAAAACAGGACACAGCCCTAAATTCAGCAGCCATTTGCCGCTGCACCTTTAATTTGTTGAAACACGGAAATCATAAATGGTTCCATCAATCACTTTGTTTTGGCGTGAAAAATGATTCACTCTTTCCGCGAAAATGAGAACAACTGTTAACGGCAATGGCTCGCACAGCGCTCTTGTCCGCCGGATTGAGAAAAAGGCGGTGCAGGCCGCCGTGCCGGTTCATGCCGTGAAGGAAAGCCGGGTGACTTTCAAGACGGCGGACGGCGTGGAGTTGCACGGCACGCCGGTGCGCGTCACGCGCCACATGGCGGTCTTCGAGTTATACAATCCGAACGTCACGCTGCAATTTTCCGAAGCGCTCGACGGATTCGAGATCACCTTGCAGGCGCAGAAAGTTTATTCCGGGCGCGCAACCATCCGTAACGTCGTCAACGCCGGGACGAAAACCATCTGCGAGGCGACGCTGAACGACGACGGCTGGACGGAAATGAACCTGGCCGCCGCCCTACAGCCGGACGCCAAGCTTGATGAGGAGTTCAGGCATTTTTTAAGCGAATGGCAGAAGCTTTATAAGGTGCTGCCCGAATTCAAGGTCGTCATCGCCGATATGCAGACTTTTTTTTACGACTTACGGCAATGGCTGGAGCGGGTCGAATTGAGGATGCGAGCTGTGCCGCAATCTGAACGGGAAAAAATCGAGCGGAAAACGCTTTACGAAATAGGCAAGGCCGTCATCCCGTTCATCAACACGCTCTTTGAAAATTTTGAGTCCACCATCAAAAATGTCCCTGAAGAAAGCTGGCTCGCGCACGGCAGCTATATGCGGCGGCATCTGCATCATCTGGTTTTGAGCGCGCCGTTCGCGCAGCGCACCTTTGCCAAGCCGCTGGGTTACGCGGGCGATTACGAAATGGTGAACATGATTTTGAGGAACGACTTTGAAGGCGGCTCGTTGTTCGCAAAAATCGTCCATGCGTGGTTCGTCCAGCAGGCGCCGGCGGAAGCCCATCGCAACCGGATCGAATACCTGACTAAGTGCATCATGGCGGAGGCGTTGCGCGCGGCTGCCAAACGGGACACGGCGCGCGTCTATTGTTTTGCCTGCGGGCCAGCAGTTGAAATTCAGGGCTTCATGCGGACAAAATTTAATGAAGACGCCGAATTCACACTGGCTGATTTCAATCCGCAAACAATTGCCCACGTCTCGGAAATTTTCAGGTCCACCAACGAAATGCTCGGCGTAAGGACAAAATTTGATTTTGAAAAAAAGAGCGTTTATCAACTGTTGAAAGACCACGGAAAAAAATCGGCCGGGAAGGCTCCGGTTTATGATCTCGTCTATTGTGCGGGGCTTTTTGACTATCTGCCTGACGAAAGCTGCACACGTCTGATGGAAATTTTTTACGAATGGCTTGCGCCGAATGGCGTGTTGATTGTGACAAACGTCGCGCCTTCCAACCCAATGCGTCACGGAATGGAAAACTTGCTGGACTGGCACTTGATATACCGCGCTGAGCCGGATATGCGCGGTCTGTGGCCTGCGCCCAAAGGCGAAGTGTGCATCCGTAGTGACAAAACTGGCGTCAACTTGTTCATGGAAATTCGCAAGCGCGCCAATGACTAACGACCCGGCAACTTCAGACCCGGAATTCGTGGAGGCGCTTGTCGCCCACGACCGGCGTGAGCGCATTCACACGGGAAAAGTCGCGTGCGTGCTGGTCATAGTTCTGATGCCGGTTGGAGTAACGCTGGATTATTTCGTCTATCCGGAGAATGCAGGGTTTTTTCTGGCGCTGCGCCTGCTCTGCTCGGTTCTTGTCGGAGGGCTTTTTTTTCTTCACACAACACGATTCGGCCGCGACAACTATCGGCTTCTTGGAATCCCCATAGCATGGCTTCCGGCCTTTTTTATTGCATGGATGATATTTGCGGCACCTGACCAAGTGTCGCCTTATTATGCCGGACTTAATTTAATTTTGCTCGCCGTCAGCGTCGTTGTTCGCTGGAACGCTGTGGAATCGTTGATTGCCGTCGGAGGTGTTCTTTTGATGTATCTCGCAGCATGTCTTTTGAGAGGCGCACAGGGGCAATTGGCGATGAATTTCAACAATTTTTATTTTTTGTCGCTGACTGGCGTGATTGTCGTCGTTGGCAATCATTTTTTTACACAGCTCCGGCTTCAGGAATTTACATTGCGGTATCAACTCGACAAAAATAAGCGCGAACTTGAGGAATCGCATAGCAAGCTCGTCGAACTCGATCGCCTTAAGAGCCGTTTCTTTGCCAACATCAGCCACGAACTGCGCACGCCGCTCACGCTCCTGCTCTCGCCGCTCGAATCGCTCATGCAACGCAGCAACAGCTTGTTCGACGCCAAGACTCGCGAAGTCTTCGAAACCATGCATGCCAACGGCATGAGGTTGCTGAAATTGATCAACGATCTGCTCGACCTCATCCGGCTCGAATCCGGACGCATGGACATAAAAAACGATACGGTTAACGTTGCTGATTTTCTCAAGGGACTTGCCAGCGCGGTGAAACAGGTTGCCGTCGACAAACGCATCACTTTGGAAACGCATGTCGGCCCGGAACTCGACATGATTTTGACCGACCGCGACAAGGTGGAAAAAATTGTGCTGAACCTTTTGTTCAACGCGTTGAAATTTACGCCTCCCGACGGTCGTGTGGAATTACGTACGGAAAAGCAAAACGACAATTTAGTCCTGACCGTCACCGACACGGGCGTGGGTATCGCGGAAAAAAATCTGCCGTTCGTCTTCGACCGTTTCTGGCAGGCTGACAATTCATCCCGCAGGAAATTTCACGGCGTGGGAATCGGACTCGCGCTCGTCAAGGAACTGGTCGAGATGATGAGCGGCGCGGTCTCTGTGCAAAGCCAGGAAGGCAAAGGCACTGTGTTCACGGTGAAATTGCCGTTCCAAAATGCCGAGGCGCAGCCAAAACCAGAAACCGCGGAACCCGCGCCGGCGCAGAATGCCGCTTCAGCGTCTGACGAATGGTTGCAGAATTTGTATCGCCGCGCTGAATTTTTCCCTGCGGTCACCGTGTTGCGCGGAACGGTTACGCCGGTGGAATTTTCCGGCAACCGTCCTGTAGTGCTCATCGCCGAGGACGAACCGGACATGCAGCGATTTTTGAAATCAGAATTGCAGAAGGATTACGACATAGTCACGGCGACTGATGGCGTACAAGCATTGGAAAAGGCGGAACATTTTGTGCCGGACATTATCCTGCTCGACATGATGATGCCGGAAATGGACGGCCTTGAAGTCTGCCGCGCACTGCGAAAGCGGCCGACCACCATGAAAATTCCGGTGATTTTGCTGACGGCACGCGCCGACGAAGAAACAAAGTTTGACGCGTTGCAAATGGGCGCAAACGATTTTCTGGCAAAGCCGTTTTCGTCCACGGAACTTCAGGCACGCATCAGAAATCTCATCGAGTCGCATCATTACCAGCGGAAACTTTCAAAACAAAACGTCGCTCTCACGACAGCGATTGAACAAATCAAGGAAACTGAAACGCAGTTGGTGCAGTCTGAAAAACTCGCGTCGCTCGGACGTTTGAGCGCGGGCATCATCCACGAAATAAACAATCCTTTGAATTTCACGATGACCGGATTGTTCACGTTGCGGAACAAGGGAAAGCATCTCCCGCCTGAGCAACGCGGCGAATACGAGGAAATTATTAATGACATGGAGGAAGGGCTCAAGCGCGTGCGGAACATCGTTTCCGATTTGCGCACGTTTACGCATCCGGGCGGCGGCACAGGCGAGCCGGTGGATGTGGCCGAGGTGGTGGGTGCATCGCTGCGGTTTCTTGCTGGTGAATGGAAGAATGTCGTCCAAATCGAGCAAAGCCTTCCGCCGAACCAGTTGGTCTGGGCGAACCGTAACAAATTAATTCATGTACTCGTCAATCTGATACAGAATTCGATTGACGCATTGGCGGAGAAAAAATTCGAGGACGGCGAGCATTCGACAATCTGGATTGAGAGCCGCGCCGAGAGCGGGCGCGGGCTGATTATCGTCCGCGACAATGGCATGGGCATAGAGCAGAAAGTTTTGGACAAAATTTTCGACCCGTTTTTCACGACGAAGGAGGTCGGCAAGGGCATGGGTCTCGGCTTGAGCATCTGCTACCGCATCGTGCAGGGCTATGGCGGAAAAATTTCGGTGAAGAGTGAACGCGGAAAATTCTGCGAGTTCACTTTGGATTTCCCCGCCAAGAAACAGGAGCCGGAAACCGAGCAGGAAATTGAATATGGAAAATCATTACAACTATAAGAAATTCGCGATCCTCTACGTTGATGACGAGGAAAAATCTCTGACGAACTTCGCGCGCGCTTTCGGCGAGCAGTTCCGCGTTTTCACCGCCGTAACCGCAATTGAAGGCTTCAAGTTGCTGCAAAAGCACGGCGACGAAATCGGCCTGTTGATGACCGACCAGAGGATGCCAGGCGAAAAGGGAGTGTGGCTGCTCGAACGGGCACGTCAGTTCCGCCCGCGAGTCTTGCGGATTCTTGTTACCGCTTTCGCGGACATGGATGCGGCGATAGCCGCCGTCAACAGCGGCGCGATCTACAAATACGTCACCAAACCGTGGGACCCGCCGCAGCTTGAATTGACTTTGAAGCAAGGGTTGGAATTCTTCATGGTGCAGGGCGAGCGCGACCAGTTGCTTCACGAAAAAATGTCCGTGCTGCGCAACATGATGATCGCCGACCGCATTGTGAGCCTCGGATTGCTTGCCGCCGGATTGAGCCATCACATCCGCAATTCACTCGTTGCAGTGAAGACGTTTCTCGACCTCGCGCCGATGAAGATGAACGAGGAGCGTGCGAGCAAAAACGGTCTGCGCAATCCCGATTTCTGGAAGGATTACCACTCAAACGTCCAGTCGCAGATCGGAAAAATCAACAGCCTGCTCGCCGACCTGCGAAATTCCTCGGACAGTTCCACGTCGCAATTCGCCGACGAGGTGAAATTATCCGAGGTCGTCGGCGCGGCGCTGGAGGTGTTCAAGGAGGAATTTACGGCGCGGCGAATCCAGGTGGAAAACCAGATTCCCGAAACGCTGCCTTCGCTGCACGCGGACAGGCCGAAATTCCAGCGGTTGTTTGAACTGCTTCTCAAGGACGAATTGGCGATGCTGCCTGCGGGCAGCAGGATTCTGCTGCTGGCGGAATTATCCGACGCCGGCGCGAAGCCGGAGATCATTTTCCGGCTCACGGACAACGGGCCGGGACTGCCGCAGGAGGCGTTGAGCGTCGTGTTCGATCCGTTTGTCGTGCAAGGCGGCAAACCGTCCGAATACGGTATCAACCTGATGGCCTGCTTTTTCATCGTCCACCATCACGGCGGCAAGATCGAGGCGCAAAGCCAGCCCGGACGCGGCACCACCTTCACCATCCGCCTGCCGCTCCAGCCCGAACGCGCCGAGCCCCCGCCCGACGAGACCGCCTTCCTGCAAAAGGCGCTGCTCAACGAAAATCTCTGGGAAAAACTCCTCGCCAGCGGGTGAGTTGTCATTTGAATTGGAATGATTTCCAACTGCGGCTGACGTTCAAACAATCGCCATTTACATTCAAACAATTGGGACTTACACCCAAGCAATTGGCGCTAACAGTCAAACAATCGGCATTTACATCCAAACAATTGACACTGACATCCAAACAATCGGGACTTACGTCCAAACAATTGCCGCTGACGTTCAAGCAATTGGCATTTACATTCAAACAATTGCAGTTAACGGCCAAACAATGGCCGCTGACTATTGCACAATGCACGATTACAGCCAAACAATCGTCATTTCCCCAATAAAAATGATATTTTGCCTCGTAAAGCTGTCAAAACGTCTGCAACGACAACCACTCTCCAAATCACAACGCCATTGAACCCGCCGTAATTTTTGCGTATCGTGCGTGCGCAGGAGATTTTATGACCGAAGATAAATTGAACACCGGCCAGAAGGCGCTCCAGATCAATGTGGACGCCAAAAAATACGGCACCTTCGCCGAGATCGGCGCGGGCCAGGAGGTCGCACGCTGGTTTTTTCACGTCGGCAAGGCGTCGGGCACGGTGGCCAAGACCATTTCCGCCTACGACATGGCCGTGAGCGACGCCATTTACGGCACGGCGGACCGTTATGTCAGCCGCAAGCGTCTTCAGGCGATGCTTGATTACGAATTTAATCTGCTGCTGCAACGGCTCGACAAGACGCGCGGCGACAAATGCACGTTCTTCGTTTTCGCCGACACCGTCACCACGCGCCGCGACGAGGGTCACGGCTGGCTCGGCATGAAATTCCAGACGCAGCCGCACGAGACACCGTCGGAAATCATCATCCATGTGCGGATGATCGAGAAGCAAAGCCTTCGTCAGCAGGAGGCTCTCGGGGTCATTGGCGTCAACCTGGTTCACGCCGCGTTCTACAATTTCAACGAGCCGGACAAAGTCATCACGTCGCTCATGGACGACCTTTCGCGCGAGCGCATCGAGGTGGACATGATCAAGTTTTCGGGTCCGCGATTCACGGCTGTGGACAACCGCCTGATGGCCTTGCAGCTGGTGCAGCAGGAGCTTGCCGACGCCGCAATGTTCACCTGCGACGGCGAAGTCGTCATCCCCGGCGAGGTGCTTTTCAACAAACCCGTGCTGGTGGAGCGCGGCAGCTACCGGCCCATCACCAAGACGACGCTCGACATCCTCGACCGCGCGCGTGAACAATTTTTGCGCGAGCCGGAAATGAAGGGCGAGGAGCCGGTCATCCTCATGGAAATGACCCTGCACAGCGTGCTCGACGACGCCAATCTCGCGCACAAGGACTTTCTCGACCGCGTTGACCTGTTGCGCACGCTCGGCAAGACGGTGTTGATCTCGAATTTTGGCCGCTACTATCGTCTCGTGCAGTATCTCTCGCGTTACACGCAAAAAATGCAGGGCATCGCGCTGGGCATCCCGAGTTTGCGCGGAATTTTTGACGAGAAATTTTACGCCGACCTACCCGGCGGTCTGCTCGAATCGCTGGGACGGCTGTTCAAGGGCAGCACAAAACTTTACGTTTACCCCTACCGTGAACCCGCCGCCAGCCAGTCGGCAGCCCCCGGGACGGTTTCCGGCGAAAGCGGCGTGTGGTATCGCCGCGCAGCGAGTGGCGAGATTGTCACCGCCGAAAACCTCGAAGTCGCCATGCACTTGCGACATCTCTACGCGCACCTGCTTGAAAACGGCCATATCGTCAGCATTCAGAACTACAACCCCGACTATCTCTCGCTCTTCCCGCCGTTCGTGCTATCAAAGCTCCAGTCCGGCGACGTCTCCTGGGAAAACGACGTGCCGCCGCAAATCGTGGAAGCCATCAAGCGCGGCAAAATGTTCGGCTGGCAGGAAAAGGCGGCGGCGTTGACGGCGTGACATCACATCATTCCGCGGGACTTTGGCAAAACATTCAGCGAGTAACGATTTTCCTTTTTGCCAAGTCGCAATCGCGCGGCAAACGCCGTTGAAAGGAGTTTCGTTTTCAGTACGGATGATTTTTCTCCAGCCGCTAGGACTTTTCCACTTTTCATTATCAGCACGTGCGAAAACACCGGCATCATTTCTTCGACGTGATGTGTCACCAGAATGAGCGTCGGAGAATTTTTCCGCCTGCCGAGCCGTTGAATGAATTGCAGAAAATGCTCCCGCGCAGCCGGATCAAGCCCGGCGCAAGGTTCGTCCAGAATCAACACGCGCGGCGTCGCCATCAGCGCCCGCCCGATCAAAACCCGCTGCCGTTCGCCCTGCGACAGCATTCCCCACGGACGATCCGAAAGATATTCGCACTCGATTTGCCGGAGAATTTTCTGGGCGCGATTTTTGTCCATGGGCAACAGCCGCCCCCAGAAATCAATCATCGCATATTTGCCGCTCGCGACGGTTTCCAGTGCCGGCTCGTCGTCTGCCATCATCTGCCGCACGGAAGAGCTGACGAGACCGATTTTCTTGCGCAACTCACGCCAGTCAGATTCTCCGTAAGTCTTGCCGAGCAACGAAATTTCCCCCGCCGTCGGCATCAGATAGCCCGTCAGCGCGCTCAACAAGGAGGTTTTACCGGATCCGTTCGAGCCGAGAATCACCCAATGCTGGCCCGGTTCCACACGCCAGTCCACGTCGTCCAGAATCACCGTGCCGCTGCGCTCGATGCGCAGGTTTGAAATTTCTAGAACAAGTCTTTTCACACGGACTATTTTAACCAACAAACAACCGGTTCACCAAGTTCAGGCTGGTGAAATCATTAAAAAATATTTGTTTCCCGTGAGTTGTTGGTTAATTATGGCGAAATTTTAAATCTATGAAAAATTTGATTTTTGCTCTTCTTGTTTTACTTTGCGACATGAAAACGAAAGCCGCTGTTCACACGGAAACAGTCGAATACAAACAGGGC
>PKZR01000158.1 GCA_003133815.1 Limisphaerales bacterium
TGGTGCCGACGGAGGGGGTCGAAACATCGAAATTGTTTTCGCTTATTTTCGCATGGATGCGGAAAAACATTGCAAATAAACGCCATTTTGCGTGTTTCGCATTTTTGGCAAATTGCTCCGAAACGAAGATTCCCGTATCCATCCGCAATATTTTTGTCCCCAATTGTCCCCAAAAATTGCCCCGGTTTTATTTTGATATTTGTTCATAGAAATAAAAAATTACTGTTTTGCTCATCCACACTCTTTTCAATTTCTGAAATTTTCAGGCAAGACGCAACTGCCAATATGATTTGTTGGAAAGAACCAGACGAATGCAACACCCGTCGAACACCTCTCTTGGCTCAAAAATTCATGTTCAAATTCACTTGGATTATTTTTACAAAGGCAATCGGAGCAGCTCCGTCGCTGTTCGTATAGTTGCCCGAAGAATTGGTGGGGCTCGCCGTGAAATTATACAAAGTCTTGAAAGTTTGCGCGGATAATGTCACCATGTTTAGCAGCCATATGGCCACCGCAAAAAGGAAAATGCGATAAAATGAAGTCGTCATGGCCGAATAAGGTTCTTGGAAAGAATTGTGACTAATTAATTCTGGTTTGGTTACTTTCTTCGATGAATGCCTTACATCTGCGCCAAGAATACGCTTTGACCAATGGGATAACAAATCAAAAGTGGTGCAACAAAAGTCTCGCCTGACGGACAATTGAGTGGCAGGCACTACCAACCGTTTTGGGCTGCTCGCGAACATCTTCTGCACTTGATGAAACTCGATGACCAAGCGTGTCATTGCTGGAATCGTGCTGCTGGCCTGACTGACGAACGTGCTCTACGGAATTATTTGGCGCACCGCGCTTCCAAGGCTGGAAAAATCTAAACCTTTCATCGGCCACAACAAATCCTGACCGCCGGAAGCGTGCAAACTTGTCCCCAAAAATTAACAAAGTTCAGAAACACATTGATTTTATTGGTGCCGACGGAGGGGGTCGAAGCCAAATTAAGGGCTTTCGTCCTCCTGCGTAAATGTGCGTCTTGACCGCATGAATAAAGGAGATCATGCACTTTTTTTCATTGACCGTCAAGAGGTTGTTTCGCGCACCAAAACGCACCAAAACGTGCGTAGAGTGTAACAACATTGTAACAACAAAATCGATCCCGCAGCCTCATTTTCGGCCACTGCAAAAAAACTATGTGGGTGAAAAACCCACAGCGCTCATTTTGACTATTGTAACAACAATCCTTCTCGAACAACCGCGCACTTCGCGCCCTGTCCGTTTCACTTGACGAACACGAATATATTTTACGCAAATAAAAACCAATTTCCAACTTTTTGAAAACAGCTCCAATTACTCGGTTTGAGGCCAGGGCGAATTTATATTTACAGAGTCTTTCATATCAGACACAAATTGACTTATCGTCTGATATAGACGACACTAAAAGCATGTCGCAAAAGATCGCCTCAATTCCATTGCCCGCCGAACGTGCGCTTCGCAAGTTGGGCCGTGACCTCGCGCTCGCCCGGCGCAAGCGCGGCATCGCCACATGCGACATGGCCGCGCGTCTGTTTGTTAGCCGCGATACGTTGTGGCGGCTTGAACGGGGTGATCCAACCGTTGCGCTCGGCACTTTTGTCACGGCCACCTTCATCCTTAACTTGCATGAGCGACTCGCAAATCTGCTGGCCCCTGCCAGCGACGACCTCGGCCTGAACCTGGATGAGCGCCGCCTGCCGCAACGAATTCGCCGCCACAAATCATGAGTCTGGAAGTTCACATTGATTGGCAGGGTGAAACCCGCTTGGTGGGACGGCTTCACGCCGCTGAACGCGGCGCATCTGTTTCGTTTGAGTATGACGCCGGATGGCTTCAGCGTGAGGACAGCTTTGCGATTGATCCCACCTCGCTCCCCTTGCAACGTGGCGCGCATCATGGGACAACGCTTTTCGGGGCGCTACAGGATTGCGGACCAGACCGTTGGGGTCGCGTCTTGATTGAGCGGGCCGTCCGCAAAAAAGTTCTCACCCAAAAGCCCTATCACGAAATTGATTATGTGCTGGCGCTGGATGATGCGTCGCGCCTCGGTGCGCTGCGCTTCCGCCCTGATGCGGGCGGTCCATTTCTCGCGGCCACCAGCGGAAAACTCCCGCCGGTGGTTCAACTCAACGCGCTTTTGCGAGCCACCGATGCGATTCACAGTGAAACGGAAACCGCCCAGGATTTGCGCTTCCTGCTCGGCGCGGGTTCGCCTCTTGGCGGTGCCCGGCCCAAATCAGCCATCGCCTTGGCTGATGACCGAATCGCCATCGCAAAGTTTCCCAAACCCGACGACACCCGCGACATCGCGGCGGGCGAAATCCTTGCCCTCACGCTGGCAGAACAAGCCGGCATCCAAGTCGCGGAACATCGGCTCGTGTCGGTGGGCAGCCAAAATGTCGCCGTCATCACCCGATTTGATCGCGCGGGAAAAATCCGCGTCCCCTTTATCTCTGTGGCCAGCTTGTTGGGTCTGCCCCAAGGCGAGCTTGGTGCTTACACCATGCTGGCTGACGGCATCCGTCAATTCGGCAACGATGTTACCGGCGACCTACGCGAATTGTGGCGTCGCCTCGTTTTCTCGCTGCTCGCCAGCAACTACGACGACCATCTCCGTAATCATGGTTTCCTGATGCACGAACCGGGACGGTGGTCGCTTTCACCAGCTTATGACCTCAACCCGGTGCCGGAAATGGATCGCGCCCGCGTGAGCAAGACCGCGATTACCGAGAGCCAGGAAGAACCGACCATCGCCAGTGCGCTAATGGCTGCCACCCGTTTTGGTCTCAAGGCAGCCGAGTCGAAGAAAATTCTTCGGGAAGTGTTCAATGTCGTTTCTGGCTGGCACAAGACCGGACGACAATTACGCATCAAGGCGGCTACGCTCGAAGCCTACGCCAGTGCCTTTGAGCATCCGCTCATGGATGAAGCCAGAAACGTAATCGGAAAATAAATATGGTTCCGCCGTGACCAACGCGCTTTCTTGCTCCACTTCACCGGCCGCTGTTCGGCCAAATCCCCTCACAACCGCGCCGGTTCCGTTCCGCAAAAAAGCGCGCTCGTCACGAACTCCATTTCAAATGCCGAATTGATCGGCGGCCTTCCGCCTGCGGTTCCGCGACGGTCGTTCCGCTGCGGCTTCGTTCCGTCCGTCTCTCCGCCTCCGCTTCACTTTCCCGTTCGCCGAACCGCAGGCCGAAGCGTTAGGGTGAAGGACAAATTGGAAACCAGCAAGCAGCAGCGCCCTTGCCCTGCTTACCACAGAATGTATCATTTCACTGCTCGAAGTTTTTCGGGTTAACATGTCGAAGGACACAATTCTTCCATCCTTAAAATCTGCAAGCGGCGCTGGGTTCACTTTTGAGGACAAAGTCGCCGCATTCTTGCTTTGCGAAATGTTGGCTGGACGTGGGTCACTCGGCAACCGATTTGGTGTGATCGAAAAATTGGAACGGCAGGCAGTAGATTGGGAACCATTTGGCGATTTGCGACTCACCGTTCCGAACAATGCCGGCAAACTGGTAAAATGTGGTGGCTCGGTAAAAAGCAACAGGCAGATAAATTCAAATGGCTGCACACCGGAATTCTGCGGCGGCCTTTGGGCAACAACTGGGAAGACTGTTTTTATCCGAGGTGAGGATATATTGGCGTTATTTAGTTCCACACTATCGCAGGACGTGCATCAACACCTGCATTCCCTGTGCAATCAAGCAGCGGAAAGTGACCCGGCTCGCTTGGATCAAAAAGTCATTCATGCCGAACCACGAAAGATTTATGATTCGTTCCGCAATCCAAAAGACAACAGCGAAACTGGTTTGCCAGGCCATGTTCTCGCCCACTTCATCCCGCGTGAATTTGATTTTGAAGACACCACTTCCCGTAACGAAGCAGAAGCACTCCGCCTGTGCCGGGAGGTCCTTTCGCCTGAAACCGCGACCGACCAAAGCGGCACCGATCTCTGGAATGAATTGTTGCGAATTGTGCAAACCCTCCGCGTGAGCGGTGGGGAAGTTACGCGTGAGAAATTGGCGGCTAAACTACGACTCAAGTTCAAGCTTCAAGACGATCCTTTCGACACACCGGAATGGTCGCGCATTCGCAGCTTTTCTGATGCGTGGCTGAATGAAATTGATACGGCTTTCCCTGGGGGGCTTACAATTCCTCGCTCTAACGAATTGCGGAACCTCCGAGCGGGTCTTGCAAATGGTCACGCCCTGCCTGTTTTGGGCGAGACTGGCTCAGGAAAAAGTGCCTCGGTCAAAATGGTAGGAACTGAATTGATGCAAAGCGGTGCGGAAGTTGTGTGGGTAAAAGCTGAACGGTTTGCCGAACTGTTAAAAGCTGTCCCGAACTTTGCGGAGGTATGCGGACGAACTCGAAAGAATGCCGGACTTTTGATTTTCGATGCTCTCGAAGGGTGTTACGAAGCGGAAGCACACAAGATTATTGCACAGACCATCACCGAACTTACATCCGCGCCAGAAACACCGTGGCAGATTGCTCTCATCTGCCAAACTCCTGAATGGTCGCGCGTCGCATTACTCCTCACCAAGTATCTCGCAACAAGTTCAGTTCTGACTAAGCGCGTCGAATTTACTGAACTCTCAAAAGAAGATTTTGCTTTGGTTTGCGCCGCACACCCATCCGTGGCTCGCTTGTCCCGTCAACCCCATCTCCGACGTGTGCTCGCGTTGCCGAAGATGTTGGACATTCTGCTCGGTGGCCAACTGACTGAAAACCGACTGTTGGCCAGCGAAGCTGATTTAGTAGATTGGTGGTGGGATCAACAGGTTCGAGGCGCCAATGCGATTGCTGCCGAAGAACGTGTTGCCCGGCAACTCGCGGCGCGCATGGCTGACGAACTCTGCACTGAATTGCCACCGGATGCCGTTACAGGTTCAGAAGCCCCAACAAGTGCGTTGGTGCGTAACCGCGTGTTGCGTCTCACCCGCGATGGCCGCATTAGATTTCATCACGATTTGCTCGCGGATTGGTCACGCGTGAAACACCTGCTTTCACTTGGGGATACAGTGGTCGTCTTTATGCGTGTCCATGCCGAAAATCCTCCTTGGTTGCGCGCGATACGCCTGCTATCGCAGTATCTTCTTGATCGAGCGGCGGACCTCAATCGCTGGCGAGCCATTCTGAACGAATGTAACTTCATAGCGGCGGGCACTGATGAGCCGTCGGCGGAAAGTCTGCAAGTGCTCGACGCATGGTTGGAAGGAATTGCCTTTTGCAGCAGCGCAAGCGAAGCGATTAACAATCTAAAATCTGAATTATTCAATCAAAACGGTATGTTGCTACGGCGGTTTGTGCGCAGACTGTTACACGTTGGAACATTCCCCGATCCATTCATTCAGGACAAATGGCGGGAGCGCGACCCAAAAACAGCGGAGGCTGCCGCTACGTTCTTCCGCCTACCGCAACAATCGCTTTGGTTGCCGGTGTTACAGTTCCTAGTCAACAATTCTGAGGAAGCGACGGAACATCTCGCAGAAGAACTTGCCGACATTGGAATCATGTGGGCGAGACTGGAAGAATATCTCCAGCGTCCTTGGCCGGTGCTCGCAGACCTTGTTCTCCGTAATGCGGAGAAGGAGCTTCGCCGTGAGGTTGCGGGCGGCTATCGCTCGGATAGAGGAGCACGAATGCGGTTTGGCGATAATGATCCTCGAATTGCAATATACACTGCGGGATTGCACACGGGGTCGCAATTACCAACGCGCGCGGCAAAGCTGGTCCTTAAAGCTGCTGGCCGTTCGCCGTGGGAAGAAGGCGATCTTTCTCCCAAGGTGGACATTGAGTGGAAGGGTGAGATACATGAATTGCGCGGCATGATATTTTCACGTCCCAGATACACTGGATCATCACCGACCTCATGGGAACAGGGTCCACGCCGTAGAACCAGTGATGATTTTGGGAATGCTTGGCTCAAATCTGGTGCTGCACTGGGAGTTTTTAGGAAATGCCCTGAGATGGCCTGCGAAGCAACGCTGGGCTTTCTGTTGAGATGGCCTAAATTCGAGATGTCGCGCGAAAGTTATCAAGATATTGGTAGCGAGAATCATGGATTCAATTCGGTAGCGGACGATATGAGTGCCCCTTTTTGGACAAGTGGGCCGTTCTTGGCGTTCCTGCGAGAGAATTGGCAACCTGCGCTCGACATGATTGTCCAACTCGTCAATTTTGCTACCGACCGATATAGTGACTGGTGGCCGTATGAGCCGGTAACAGAGTTGAAATTCGTGACTCCTGCCGGGGAGGTTTGTTGGAAAGGAAACCATCAAGTTTATGCTTGGCATCGTTACAACATGAATGTTGTGGAAGTGATTTCTTGCGCTCTAATGGCGTTGGAAAAATGGTTCGATGACTGCATCAATTCCGGTCAATCGGTGTCCGCTGCGATACAAATCTTATTTCAACAAGGTCGGTCACAGGCATTTGCAGGTGTTCTCACCAGCCTCGGCAAGCGGCATCAAATACTATTCCTCAATGAGTTAAGACCGTTGCTATCAGTGCGAGAACTTTACATGCTCGACTTGAGAGCAAGAATGGATGGTGCAGCGGGGGATTTCTGGTCGCAGGATTCTAAAGTGATCAAAGAAATGAGGCGGGAATGGAACAGCTTGCCCGGACGAAAAACTTCACTGCTTGACGACTGTTGTGAATGGTATCTTACGAAACCTGAGTTTGGCCCCGTAATGGAAGAAGTGTCAGCAATATGGCGCGAAAGGGCGAAAGGTTGCGTCGCAGGTTCGGAGGAACAGTTGATTCTTCTCAGGTGGGCATCGAATTTTGACCGTGCGTTTTGGAAAGAGACTGTTGCCGCCGACGGAAGAACAATATGGAAGCCGGAGCGTCCGACGGAATTGCGAGACCTCAACGCAGAAAAAGAGCAATCCCGGCGGCAATGGCTCATGAATATGCCAATGCGTTGTAATGACGCACTGACAAAACGATTGAGACTGCCCGACGAACAACTCGATTCGTTGTGGAGCACCCTAAACAATTGGGCACCATTTGAGCAGGAGCCGAGCAATAACGAGGAAGATGAGTTTGGCGCTGCTTTTCTCGACCATCGCCACGCGCGCGCAGGTCTCTTGGCTGTAATTCTGTCGCTTGGTCGCGACTGGCTGCGGGCACATCCAAAAGAATACGCATTCATCAAAGATGAAGTTAGAAAACTGTTAGCCGATCCGCCCAAGGTCGTTGCTTCTGTGCCGGAAGATTTGCATGACGACGGTGAAGGATTTCTCGCGCGTTGTGCTGTTCAGTGTTGGTGTGACGATCCAAAGAACGAGGAATGGCGAGTGGCTGTTTCGCAATTCGTCACGGCTTACCGCTATCGGACCGTCCAGGTATTATTCGACGAGGCATATCATGCACGGCAGGTGCTTGGTTCAGCAGTTCGAGAATTGCAGGCGTTGGCTCTGGCGTATGCTGTAATCAGAAAAAAAGCTTATACACAGCGATATGGTCAAGGCCAGATCGACAAGAAATTGTTAGAGGAATGGGCGGCAAAATGGATTCCGGCATTCGCAGCAGGCAATTGTCCTGACTGGCCAGTCTCTTGGAAAACCGTTGAGTTAGTTTATGAGTTTCCTATCGAATACGAAGATGCTCCCGGCAGTCGGCGTCGAAAACGACGAATACAACGAAACTATGGATTCGATATTTCGCTCCTGATTGCTGTCTTTGCAAATCTTCCGCCGTTGGCAGACGCGA
>PKZR01000365.1 GCA_003133815.1 Limisphaerales bacterium
TCTTCGCCCACCGTCCCGGAAATGAGGATGAACGGAATTCCCACTCCACTCTCTTTCACAAGCTGCGCCGCGCGCAATCCGCTGAACTGCGGCATCGAATAGTCGGAGAGGATGATGTCCGGCAATTTTTTCAGCTCCGCCAGAAAGTCCGGCTCGGTTTCCACGCGCTTCCACTTCGGATCAAAACCCGCACGGCGCAATTCGCGCACGAGCAACTCTTCGTAGTCCTTGGAATCTTCGACGATCAGAATGTTGATGGCTGTGTTCATATCAATGCGCAGTTAGATTTGCGGCGGCTGGTTGAGCAGCAGCCAATACATCCCCAATTTTTGCACGGCTTCCGCGAAACTCTCGAAATCCACGGGCTTGACGATGTAGCTGTTGGTGCCCAGGCCATAACTTTCAATCACGTCCTTTTGTTCCTTTGACGACGTGAGCATGACGACCGGAATCATTTTCGTGCGCGGATCACCTTTGATGCGTCTCAACACTTCCATCCCGCTGACCTTCGGCAGTTTCAAATCCAGCAGGATCAGCTTGGGCATGTTTTCAATCTTGCGCGCCGTGTGCGCGCCCTCGCAAAAGATGAAGTCCANNGTTCATAGTTTTGTCTCTCCAATTTGTGATTGCCGTGGTAGGGACGGCGCGCTGCGCCGTCCGCGCCGCAGAGCGGCGCAACGAATTACATAAATCGCGCGACCTGCCATGCGCGTTCCGTCCGCTTCTGCGCGGGCGGGGACAGCGCAGCGCGCTGTCCCTACCTTTTTATTTTTCAAAATCATAATCACGCTCCGATGGTGAAATAAAAAGTCGCGCCATGATCGACCTCGGCCTGCGCCCAGACGCGTCCGCCGTGGCGGTGGACAATGCGCTGCACGATCGCCAGCCCGACGCCGGTGCCTTCAAATTGATCCTCGCGATGCAGCCGTTGAAAGACCCCGAACAATTTGTTCGAATATTGCATGTCGAAGCCCGCGCCGTTGTCGCGGACGAAATAAACATTCTCGTCATTTTCGTGGGTGCAGCCGATTTCGATGATTCCGGGTTCGCGTCCGCGCGTGTATTTGATGGCGTTGGAAATCAGGTTGATCCAGATTTGTTTGAGGAGCGCCGGATCGCCATGACACGCGGGCAGGGTTCCGATTTTAACCTCAATCTGTCGGCCATCGCGCTGCGGTTTCAATTCGTCCAGGACTTCGTTCACGATTCTGGCGGAATTCACAGTTTGCCTGTTCACGGATTGCCGGCTCAAACGTGAGAACGCGAGCAGGTCGTCAATCAATACCCCCATCCGCACCGCGCCCGTGCGAATCCGCTCCAGATAACCACGGCCTACTTCGGGCAGTTGCGGCCCGAAGTCTTCCATCACGATTCCTGCAAATCCGTTGATGGAGCGCAAAGGTGCGCGCAGGTCATGGGAGATGGAATAGGAAAACGCCTCCAGCTCCTTGTTGGCCGATTCCAGTTGCGCGGTGCGTTCGATGACGCGCTGCTCCAGTTCCGAATTGAGCCGGTGGATTTTTTCCTCCGCGGCTTTGCGCTCGGTGATGTCGAGCACAAAGCACACGCCTTCGTCCGGGCTGTCCTCGAAAATCGCCGCGCCCACCAGAATCGGCACGCGCGAGCCGTCCTTGCGGATGTATGCCTTTTCATACGGTGTGTTGACTCCCTTGGCCGTGAGTTCTTCCAGAGAGTGCCGGTCAAGGCCGGCGTATTCCGGCGGCGTCATCGCCGACCAACGGACGTTCCCGGCTTCCAAATCTTTGCGGGTATGGCCGATGATGCGCAGGAACGCATCGTTCGCCCCGGTGATCTCGCCTTTCGAATTCCAAAACATCACGCCCTGCACATTTGAATCCACGAGCCGCCGGAAACGTCCCTCGGCCCGCTTGCGTTCTGTGATGTCCATCACTGCGCCATGAAAACTCAAAGCTTTGCCCGCAACGTCGCAATCCACGCGCCCTCGCGCTTGCAGCCAGAACAGTTCCCCGTCTTTTTGCCGGACACGATACTCGATATCGTATTTGCCGCAGGACTTGATCGCGCGGTCGAGGCCGTCTGCGACACCCGCCTGGTCTTTCTCAAAAACGGCCTGAAGATACGTTTCCGATGGCAGGCCTTTTGCCGCAGCGTCCGTTTCGATTGAGAACATGCGGGCGGTGAATTCATCGGCGGTCAGCCGGTCGTTGACGATGTCCCAGTTCCATGTCCCGATGGAACCTGCCGCGAGCGTCGAATTGAGCCGCGTCCGCGTCTCACGCAGTGACTTCTCAACCTGCTTGCGGTCGCTGATATTGCGCACCACTTTTGACACGCCAGTGACGTTGCCGGTTGCATCCTTGATCGGCGAGGCCGTGATTGAAACATCAAACTGGTGGCCATCCCTGGCCTGTCGCAGCGTCTCAAAATGCTCCACACTTTCGCCACGCTTGATCTTCTCCAGAATCAGATTCTCCTCGTCCTGCCGGTCAACGGGAATCAGCCGCATGATGGAAGTGCCCACAATCTCGGCAGCCGTATAGCCGAATATCTTTTCGGCGCCCCGGTTCCAACTGGTGATGATGCCGTTGAGGTCTTTGCCCATGATGGCGTCGTCTGAAGATTCGACAATCGCCGCCAGCCGTATCAAGACCAGTTCCACCTGCTTGCGCTCGGTGATGTCGCGGACATTGCATTGGATCACGTTTCGATCACCGGCCTGATACACATTGCTGACGAACTCCACGGCTTTCTTGCGGCCGTCCCTCGTCTCCAGCGGAAGGTTTTCATAGCGGACATAGCCGTCCTTTTGCAACCGCTCCAGCATGACTTTGTTTTCCTCGATGTCCTTGAACGGACTCAGTTCTCCGACGGTTTTGCCGACCATTTCGTCGTGGGAAAATCCCAGAAGTTCCACAAGGAAAGGATTCACATCGGTGATGCGTCCCGTGTCAACGTCCAGAATCAGGATGCCGTCCCGCGCGGCTTCAAACAGCCGGCGATAACTCAATTCGGAATCGCGGAGCGCCTGCTCCATCGTCCAGGTCCTGTCCTGTTCAGTTCGCGTCTTGTCCTGTTCTGTCCGTGTCTCCGCCTGTTCGGTGCGTATTTTGGCCTGCTCCTTCCGCGTAGCGGTGTCAGTCACGTTCCCGTTTTTATGATCGTTGCTCATTATTTTGTCCCTGCTAATTCCCAAACAAAATTTGGCTTGCAAAATCAAACCATTTTGGAAGTCATGCTCATATAGCCAGAAAAGACATGCGATTGCCATGGGGTGTTCACCCCATATGCGCTTGCTGCTTGGATGAAGCCCGGTCGGAACATACTTGAATCCTCATCGGCAGGGTTAGAACCGATGCAACACATTTTTTCCAAGCCCAGTGATAAATGACAGATTTTCCCCAAACCGTTTCACTTGAATCCGTGTTTAGCCATGTCCATCCGTGGTTGAAATGTTCCCGCGTCTTTGTGCCTTGGTGTCTTGGTGGTAAAACCCGTCCGCGTTTCAACCATGCGGTTCTTCACTTCATCTGTCCCGGCTTTCCGGCGGTCATGGCCAGGACGCAGGGCGCGCTGGGGCTTTTGCAGGAAATCAAATCAATCGTCGCCACCTCCGTGGCCGGCAGCGGGTTGTCAATCGCCGTCACGGTAAAACGCAACGGTTCGTTTCTACCGGGCGTGAACGTCCCGCCCTGCCAGCCCGCCTTGGAACGCGCACCGGTTGGTCCCCGGGCCTTCCGGCTCCGTTTGACATTCCAGTAGAGCAAATCCGCGCCGTAGAACACCTGGATCGTCGCGCCGACGTGTCACGCCATGGCGCAGCGAAGGCGGAATCCTACCACGTTTCGGCGTCAATTTAATGGTTGTATTCCCGCTGCTGCGCTCCTAGTGTGGCGGCGAGACGATTGAATTTCAGACATTCATTCTCTCAATTATTCAACACAACCACTAAAAAACCATGCACCCGACCCACATGTCCCTCCGCGCCGTGCGACCGGTTTCAATCTTCATCTGCTCGCTGTTCTGCGTTGCAGGCCTGATGCCGTGCGCCATCGCCGGCGACCTGTTTAACATCAACACGGTGACTACGGACGGCGGGCCGCCCATGAACCTCACCGCCGGCAGTTCCAGTGTGATCAACCTTGTCCAAAGCGCCATCAATGCGGATGGCAGTTTCGCGTCGTTCGCCAACCGCGGCTACAGCGCCAGCCTGCAGTATGCCGGGGTCGCCAATGCCATTAATTTCACCGTCAACAACGCGGGCACCTCCGCCACCCTGCAGATACCGTCCACCGGATTTTCCAAAACTTTCACCGGAACCTCGCGCTCGGACCTGAACAGCCAGATCACCGCCTTCCTAAAGTCGGACGGCGAGTCCGAATACGCGAAGTTTCTCAAGGCGATGAACGAACAGTCCACCGTGGCCGTGAGCGACGGCAATCCGAACAGCTCCACCGCCATGATGGCTTCGCAGGCGTTCGATGACTACGCCTTCGGCCCCGTGGAATCGCGCGATGAACGGGCCGCCAGCGAGGCGCAGTCCGTCCACGCCTGCATTGGCGCGGTGGCCGACATCGGCACCTTCAGCAGCCAGGGCATCAACGGCACCAGTTATTCCCTGCCCATATCCATGGGCTTCAAATTTTCCGACCGCGTGGGCATCGGAGTGTCTGTTCCGCTCAACTACACGGAGGTCGAAGGTGCAAAGATTTTCAGCGCGGGACTGACGCTCGCCCTGCCGGTTAAAATCATTCTGCCGGGCGATGACCAGCCGTGGAGCTGGCAGCTCACGCCCTCCGGCGGCGCGATTGCCTCGGCTTCGGAGGACATGCTGGCGGGCGGCGCGATCGGCCAGGGCGGCCTCAGCAGCATGCTCACCTATGACTTCGGGAAGTTTTCGCTGACCATGGGCAATTACTTCGGCTGGTTCGAGGGAATCCCCGTCACGCTCGGTGGCGACACGTTCAACCCGGACATCTCGCAGCAGATCGTCAAGAACGGACTGAAGGTCTCCGTGCCCATCAAGCAACACTGGGTGGTCGAGGTGTATGGCATCCACACCAAGTTCATCGAGTCCGCCGCCGTGGACCAATATGTCACCGTCGGTGCCGAAGTAGGCTGGCGCTCCTCCTCTACCAGAAGCTATTGGAGCATCGGCTTCTATTCCGACATTGCGGACAACTATACCTCCACCCGCGCCAAGATAGGAACGTCGTGGAAGTTCTAGCCCTTCCCGCGCAAAGGGTGAGTTCATTGGGCAAGCCGCATTCCCTGACATGGGGATTACACCCCATTGTTTGGGTGCCGTCTCCCTCTTATCGTCCTTGAATGATGAAAAAAAATTGGTCGCAGATGATTGTCCTGTCCGCAGCCGCAGCGGGATTTGTGTCGGGCTGTGTCGTTGATCCCTATGGACGGGTGGCTTTCCGGCCGTTGGTGTATGTGGCGCCGGCACCGGTATATGTGGCTCCGCCACCCGTGGTCTATGCCCCACCACCGCCGGTGGAAGAGGCTCCGCTGTTGGTTCCCGACAATTACGTCTGGGATGGCTACGAATATGTCGGTCTCGTCGGCGACCAGTATTACTATCTGGGACCCGGCAACGTCTGGCTCTACTGTGAACCTTTCCGGCTCGAGCGTTTCCATGGGTGGGAGGGCGGTCATCCAGGTTGGCGGGACCACGCCATTCGCAACGACAGTTACCGGACGGATCACTACGGACATGTCCAGCCCAGGCGTGACAACCGGCAGGGGAAAGACG
>PKZR01000207.1 GCA_003133815.1 Limisphaerales bacterium
CAAAAACAATTACGAGTTCACCAAAGAACTCGCCGAGTGGTCGCTGGCGAAAAAGACACGCTTCGTCTATGCATCATCCGCCGCGACTTACGGCGACGGCTCGGCGGGCATGGAAGACGACGACACGCAACTCGACAAATTGCGTCCGCTGAACATGTATGGTTACTCGAAGCATCTGTTTGATTTGCACGCCAAGCGCGCCAGCTTTCTGAACAAAATTGTCGGATTGAAATATTTCAACGTCTTCGGCCCGAACGAGGATCACAAGGGCGACATGCGCTCGCTCGTGCATAAAAGTTTTGCGCAGGTGCAAAAGGATGGTGTCATCCGCCTCTTTAAGAGCCATCGTAAGGATTACAAGGACGGCGAACAGAAGCGTGATTTTCTCTATGTCAAGGATGCGGTCGCCATGACGCTGCATCTCGCCGCAAATAAAAAGGCAGGCGGACTTTTCAACATCGGTTCCGGTGAGGCACGGACTTGGATTGCTTTGGCTAATTCAGTTTTTACAGCGCTGGAGAAGAAACCTATTATCCAATTCATCGAAATCCCGGAAACGATCCGCAACAAATATCAGTATTTCACACAGGCTGACATTTCACGTTTGCGCGCCGCCGGTTATAAGGAAAAAATCACTTCTCTCGAAAGTGCCGTGGGCGATTATGTCCAAAATTATCTGGTGCCGGACAACCGGCTCGATCCTTGAATGTCGTGGTTGGCGCTGACGTTTGCTCGCTGGACAAGGATTTGCGTTTCCGCCAATCTTCCTTTGTGAAGCAACCCCCGGTCATTCAGACGCCAGTCCTCGCGCCCATAAAAAAGAAGCGGTGGAAATTCATCTGGCTCCTTCTAGCGTTTGGAATTTTGCTGGTCATGGCTTTGACCTTTGCTTTGAGGAAAAAAGAGCCGGCCATCAGCGTCCAGACCGAAAAAATTTCGCGCCAGACCATCACGGAAACAGTCGTCGCCAACGGGAAAATCTATCCTGTGCTGCAAGTCCACATCAGCCCGGAAGTCAGCGGCGAAATCACCAAATTGCCGGTCAAGGAGGGCCAGTTCGTCCACAAGGGCGATTTGCTGTTGACAATCAATCCTGATGTTTACATCGCCGGCCTGAATCAGGCTAAGGCCGGTTATGAATCTTCGCTTGCGGCGAAGACCACCGCCGTGGCGAACCTTGAAAAAGCCGAGGCGGATTTCAAGCGCAACAAGGAATTGTCCGACCACAAACTGCTTTCGGACTCGGACTTCATCGGGTTCAAGGTCGCCCGCGACGTTGCCGAGGCCAATGTCGAGAGCGCCAGTGACCAGGTCAATGTGGCCAAGGCCGCCGTTGACAACGCTCAGGATTTGCTCGACAAAACCACCATCGTTTCGCCGCTGGACGGCACCATCACCACGCTGAATTCGCAGCTGGGCGAACGTGTCCTCGGCACGGTGCAAAACGCGGGCACCGATATCATGATCATTTCCGACTTGAGCCAGATGGAGGCGCGCGTAGACATTGGCGAAATGGACATCGTATTGCTTCAGGCCGGGCAGAAGGCGACGCTTGAAGTGGATTCTTTCAAGGATGAAAAATTTTCAGGCGTTGTCACAGCCGTCGCTAATTCCTCCGAAGGTCTCAACGCCACTTCAACAGCGGGCGGATACAGCGGTGGCAGCTTGTCGTCGTCCTCGGGACAGTCCGCCACGCAGTTTCAAGTGCGCATCCACTTCACCCAAGGCGACCAATTCCGGCCCGGGATGTCCGTGAGTGCGACGATTGAGACGCGCACTCGCACCAACGCCATCGCCGCGCCAATCGCAAGCGTGACCACGCGCATTGTCAAATCAATGATCGGACTTGGCGTGGCAAAAACCAATTTTGTTTCGACCAATGCTATCGCTTCGGCTGGCGGCGATACCAATTCACTCAAGACTGACAAAAAAACCGAAGACAGGAACAAGCCGGTGGACGTGGTTTTTGTCGTGGAAGGAGACCATGTCAAAACCGTGCCGGTGAAAATCGGAATCAGCGACGACAATTACTGGGAAATCACCGAAGGCCTGAAGGAGGGCGATGAAATTGTGACGGGAGGGTTTCACGCCATCAGCCGTGATCTCGATGAAGGCAAGAAAATAGTAAAAGGTTCCGGCGGCGCGGAAATCGCCAAATCCCAGCCGTGAACCAACGTCGTGAGCCTCATCCGTCTCCAAAAAATTTCGCGGCGCTATCTGATGGGTACGGAGATTGTCCACGCGCTGCGTGAAGTCTCGCTTGACATCCAGCGTGGCGAATATGTCGCCATCATGGGTCCGTCTGGCTCCGGCAAATCCACATTGATGAATCTTGTCGGCTGCCTCGACGCGCCGACCGGCGGCACTTACGAACTCAACGGCAGCCAGGTCAGCGAGATGAACGACAATCAGCTCGCAGAAATCCGCAACCGTGAAATTGGTTTTATTTTCCAGACCTTCAATCTGCTGCCGCGCTCCGATGCGTTGCGCAACGTGGAACTGCCATTGGTTTATGCCGGCATTTCATCCAAAGACCGCCGCGCGCTTGCTCTGGAAGCGCTGGCAAGCGTCGGCCTGGCCGACCGTGTGCATCACAAGCCCAACGAACTTTCCGGCGGCCAACGCCAGCGTGTGGCAGTCGCTCGCGCACTCGTTAACAAACCTTCCATCCTGCTTGCAGACGAGCCAACGGGAAATCTTGATTCCAAAACCGGCACAGAAATTATGGCGCTTTTTCAACTGCTTGCTGACAAGGGCAACACCATTATCGTCGTCACGCATGAGGAAGAAGTCGCGTTGCATTCGCAGCGCATCATCCGCATCCGCGATGGGTTGATTGCCAGCGATGAACGCGTAAAGAAATAATTTTTCGGATGAACTTTTTCACCGAACTGCGCGAAGGCCTGGCAATCTCGTGGAGCGCCATCCGCGCGAACAGGCTGCGCTCGGTGCTCACGACGCTTGGCATCGTCATCGGCATCCTGACCGTGACGCTGATGGGAACGGCCATCGAAGGGTTGAACCGCTCCTTCATGAACAGCATTTCTTCCATCGGCGCGGACGTGCTTTATGTAAGCCGGTATAGCTGGTTCATCCAATCTTATCAGGAATGGGTCAATGCGATGAAAAGCCCATCTGTTTCGTTCGGTGATATAGACGCGCTGCAAAGGCAGATGACGCTCGCGGCAGCCATCGCGCCGGTCGCGGAAGACAATG
>PKZR01000270.1 GCA_003133815.1 Limisphaerales bacterium
GGAATTGCCATGATTCCTGTCGGAATGGCCCCTTTTCCTGTGGGAACCGCCCTGTTTCCACCCGGAAAAACCTCAATTCCAAGAAGAATCTGTTGCAGTTAATTCAAAACAAGCCGCTTATGATTTTTGCCAGTTACAAAATGTGGCTTTGGAATCACCTGGCCGGATACCGCCAGACCCAGTCGCCTTGGTCCATATCCATGCTTGACGACGATTCGTCGGCCGGCGATTTATTTTTCAAAACCACAACTCCGCCGTCGTCCCGCCCATTCCAGCCGACGGAATATAAAATAAATTGCCCGTCGTTCGTGAGACGGTAGTGCAGCGGCTGGCCGCCGATGACATCGTGCGGAACTTGCGCGATGAACTGCGGCGTGAGCGCGTCGAGAGAATCTGGATAATTTCCATTTGTGAGCCGGTAACGCTCCAGCGCAATCGCCGTGCGCGCCAGATTCACGGAAGACTGTGCATAGGCGGACTTTTCCGCAGTGTCACCAAACGAAGGCATTAACAATGTCTCCAACACATTTTCCGGAGTGCGATGCTCAATTTCACTATGGACTGCATTGTCGGCAGCGCGCGCTTTTACTGGTGAAATGATTTTTGTATTATCGTCAACAATTGGCAAATACCACTTTGTTTCAAATTGAGCGACGCATATTTTGTTTTGGTCAAGCCAGCCCGACGGTCCAATGCTTAAAGCCCATGTTTGAAAATTGATCGCTGAATTTTCGCCGTCATCCGAAAAATACTCAAGCATTTGAATAAGCGAAAGAAATGGCGCCAGAAAATATAAACGCGGGCGTTTAAAATCCACGTCGTGCGGATGCTGGAGAAATTCGATGTTCGCAAGACACAAAGCTCGTTCTCCGCGCACTGTAAATTCATAATCCGTAAAAAAATTTAATTTCGCCAATTCTGAATCTAAATCTGCAAGTTGCGCATCCGACCATTTGTGTCCGGCCAGCCCTTCGTAAATCGGCTGTAAACTGAGATGCAAAATTGCATAGCGAACCAGATGCGAAATCAAAAATGGTTCAGCGCGACTGGCATCAGCCAAGCGCAACGTCAGTTTCACGTCATCCAAAGCTTTTTCACTTTGACCATTTTGCAATTCGGCAATAGCCCGGAGCTGCAATACTACCGCATAGCGTTTCTCCGCAGCCAAGTGCGGCAGCAAAATGGCAGCAGGCATTCCATCATATTGAATTGGAAATCTCGAATAAGGCAAAGCGCTGTCCTTCTGCAATTCTCCAATCGCTGGATCAAATTTGCTCAAAGCCAATAAAACATCTTGCGCGGGCGATTGTGGCTGTGGCGCGATAGGAATATTTGCTGAAGGATTTGTGCTTTCCAAATTACGGTAATACGATTGCCACAGTTTCAAATCTGTGAATTGAGAGGTTGCCCAGTCGGTCGAAACTTCGGGCGGATTTGGCAAGTGATAAAGCCACCAATTGTTTGTTCCTACCAAACCAGACACGGAAACCGGCATCAACGAGAAAAGTTTAGAAATGGCCTCGCTATCGATTTGATCTCCATACCAAGCCTTCGCGCACTCAATTCTGTTTTGAAAAAGAAATTTTTCTTCTGCGATCCAAACTGGCGAGAACGCAAAATTCTGATCGTCCGCAACGGGCGTCGGAACAAAATCCTTGAAATCAAATTTTTCGCCTTTGGCTTCCCATTCGCGCTTGAATTTTTCCCAGTCATGTTTGCCGCGCCAGTCTTCCTCCGCGTAAAACAGTGCAATCAACGTGACAAAACACGCGTAGCCGAAAAGAAACCGCTTGAAATTTTGCCAGCGAAAAAGCCAGCGGATAAAAATCATCAAAAAAATTATAATCGTCCCGAAAAGCGAGAGCGCCGCCCAAAGTTTTAATTCATCGCTGGTAAACCGGGTTCCGCTTGCAAACAGGATGAGCCAAAAAATAATCAATGTCGCAATCAGCAAGCCCAACCAACTCAGCAAAAGCCCGCGCCAGCCCGTCCACGATTTTTTCCAGATGCTTTTCGGTTTTTCGTCCATAAATTTTTCCACATTTCAAACAGCGCCAGAGGACTGGCGCACTCCAAGACGCTTCGCGCCCATTTACCGTCCACAACTTTGCGCAGCAGTTTTGGATTGCGGCGGCCCTCCGCCGCTTTTCATCGCGCACCTTATGCCGTCAAAACTTCCACGCGCTCGCTGCGCGGGCGCGGCACGTAGGATTTAGACCGGTCAGCGTCGCCTGCGTCACGCGAGCCGATCAATTCCGCGAACAACAGTTTCTGCTGCCGCAATTCCGCCACGACTTCCGGCGACGGCGGCAAAACTTTTTCCGCCACCAGCGCCGTTTTGTCGCGCATGGAAAAATTCAGCGCGAAAATAAAAATCCAGACCGCCGCCAGGCCCGCCCATGCTTTCGGGTGAGGCCAAAAGAATGTTGAGAGTTGGTGGTTGAGAGTTGAGAGCCAGTGACGGGCAACCGGTGACGAGTGGCGACAACCCTTCGCGCCTTCCGCCGCCGCAAGAATTTCCGCACGCCATTCTCCGGGAATTTGCCGGAGCGATTGCCGCCTTAATNNTAAAGTGGACGCAGCCGCCCGCGCAATTTGTCTAGCGCGTAGCGATAGCGGCTTGCCGCCGTGTTCGGCGGAATATCCAGTGCGGCGGCAATTTCCTCAAACGTCATTTCGCCCCACAGTTTCAAATGGACGACGGCGCGCTGTTCTTCCGGCAATTCGCCGAGCGCAATTGCCAATTCTTCGCGGAAAACTTTTTCATCGGGGTCATTTGCAGGCGCAAAAATTGAGATCGCTTCGGCGGCGAAATTTTCCTTCGTCCGCTCGCGCGTGCCGCGCCGCCGGATCAGATCAATCGCCGCATTGTGCGCGAGCCGGATGAGAAACGCGCGCTCCTCGCGGACGCCGTCGAGCAGTTTCGGTTCGCGCGCGAGCTTGACGAAAATTTCCTGGAGCAAATCGCGCGTGTCGGCCTCGTCGCGTGTGAAATTCAGGAGAAAGGCAAAAAGCGGCTGCGCGTGCTTGTCGTAGAGCCGCTCGATTTCCGTTGCGCGGGGCATTTCGTCTTAATGACGCGCCCGGCGTCGGGATTTGTCTAGCTTTTACGTGAGCAAAGTTTCTCCAATTCAGTTGTCCATTTTCGGCAGAACCAAAGCGGAATAAAACCAAATATGCCAAATGAACAATCTATCAGTCGCCACCAAATCGGGATTCCGCGCAGACCGCCGAACACAAACGCATACGGCATCACCAGAACACAGGCGATCAAACCGAAGTCAAAAAGCCAGCGGTTGCGGACTGGGTCGCGCAATGCACCGATGAAGACAATCGCGATGACAAAATGCCCGAACGCCAGCCAGTCCGTGCCGTAGAAAAGAAACGAATGTTCCGCCTGCGTCTGCGCCAGCGCATCGCGAATCCGCAAAAACCAGCGCGCCATTTCGGATGATCCGCCATTTGACCCGGAAAATTTCACTAGCAGATTCAATTCGCCTTGCAGCGGAATCGCCGTCACACCGCTGATAAACAAGCCTATGATGAACAGCCATGTCAGCAGTTTGATCCGATGTCGCAAGCTTTGTTCACGCTTCATGTGCGAATTATTCTAGGCTTGGTTTTTCAAATTTTGCACGGTTCTATTCACGCGATTTCAATTTTGTTTCGCTGTCATGCAAATTCAAACAATCACCCCAGTGCGCGAGAAAGAATTTTTTCTCCGTCGGGAAAAACGTGTCCGCCGTCCCGAGAATCGGCCTCAGCGCCGTCGTCATCTGTACCGCGACGAGCAGAAAAATGACGACCCATGTGTGGAAACCCGCGTGCGACCGGGCGTTCGATTGCGAAAATCCGGCCTCCAAAAATCGCAGTCCGAAAATTGTCGCGATAAACCAGAAAATCAGATGCAGCGCGCCCATCCACGCGAGCGATTCCGTGGATTGCGAAAAAATCCACGCGACCGGCGCGAAGCCGATGAGCAGCATCGTCGTCAACATCAGCATCCCGGCGAGCAATCCAAAAATTTCGGAGAGCCGTGCGTGCGAACCGCTCAAACATGTGAAAATGTAAAGGCTAGGAAGACAGATGAGCGCGGATATCATCAGGCCTGCGGCGATTTTTACGGGCGCGATCCATAGCTGCTGCCCGCCGGAAAATGTTCCGACAACCACTCCATAAATTAGGCTGCACACGATTGAAATGAACAGCATCGCCGCAATCAATTTTCCCGCGCCCGGCTGCCGCAGTTGAAACATCATCCGTCGCGGATGACGCAGAAGGGCTTCAATCACGGCGATGATGTTCGGAATCGCGACGCGCTCCAGCGGGTCGTCGCCAAGCTGGCGCACGCCACTTGAAAGAATCGACGGAATTACCGGCGGGATTTGCGGTGGGACTGGATTTTGTTCGTTCATAGGTCAATGAGTTTTGGTTTAGTTGTTGAAAATTTGTTGAAGCGATTGAAAGACATTTTCATAAAAATTTCCTTGTAGCGCGGACGCGCGGAAAAATTCCACCGGAAGGTCAGGCGAACCGATGAATGGCCGCAGAATCCACGAAAGCTGGCTGCCCAGAAATAAATTTCCCGCCAGCCACGCAAACAGGACGCGAAGCGCAACCGCCCTGCTTCCGCCGAGCCGCGCGAGCAGTTGAAACAGCCGGACATTTCCAGTCATACCTGCGAACGCAATGACAACGACGTTGATGAGTTTGATAAGATTGTAAGTTGAGCCGGAAATGGTTTGCGGCGAAATCGGCGGCGCGTTCCAAATCATAAAAGCGAGCAGCGGGCTGAACGCGCCCAGAATCGCCGCCGCAATGGTGAAGCTCATCACGATCGCGGAGAACGACTGGCGGAACGGGATGTTTAGGCCGAGCAGCGGTGCGAACATGGCATTAATGAGCGAGTTGCCGATGGTCGTCAATAAAATGATGAGCGGAAATTTGATCGCGACATAAAGCGCCTGCTGCGGATCGCGCCACCAACCCATCGCCGCGCCGTAAAGTCCCGCGCCAAAAATGATGACGGTGACGTGCAGCAGAAATCTGCGCGCGTTCCAGGATTCGCTCCACATGGAAATCGTTCCCGTTTCACCGCGCAGGAGCGTGGCTATTTCAGCCGGATGGGTCTTTAATTTTGCGGATGGTGCGGGCATTAAAATTCTGCAGATTGTTTGGTGATTTCAGATTTTACGCGAGATCGCAGCAAAAATTCCCGTCCGATTTGCAGCACCGGCGCGGACATCAACGCCAATGCCGCGCAAAACAGCGGCCAGTTAAATCGGGCGGGCAGCATGGACCGAATCGCATCCAAATTGTGATGCGCGGCGGCAATGGAATCCGCCATGAAAACATAAAGCGCAAGCGCGACGCCGGTGAAATTTAATATCCACGCCCGCCAGCTTGACAGCATCGGGGTGTGTTTCCGTTCAAACTGGCAGGCGAACGTGCCCCATAAAATCAACAGCAGCGAAATCAAACCCGGTGCGAGCACCGGCCCCCACCACGGCAACGGCAGCAAAAATAGAACGTCCCAATCCAGCAACGAGTGCGGCCAGCCGCAAATGATTTTCAGAAAGACATAATAAAAAACATCCCACACGCCAAACGCAATGACGGCGTAGCCGATTCGCGCCCGCCACGTCCGTCCCGCGAGAAAACCTACGGCAAACAGCATGACCAGCGTGGCCAGCTCGCGCGGCAGTTCCACCGAGGCAAATCCGCCGATGATGGGCAGCGGATCGGGTTGATATGGTTCGATGCGGTCAATCATCGAGCGCAGATAAAACACCACCGCCGATTCCACCCATGCCATGGCGGCGGCGTAGATCACGACCATCCACCAGCGATGCCATTTAGATTTGAGTTTCATGTTTTTTGTTTGGTGGAGCTTTCAGTTTTACCTGCCGTTACGTTGATGAGCTTTGCCATGAGTTCCACGGGCTTGATGGCGAGGTAAGTGAAATCCGCCAGCCACGCCGACTTGATCTGGGTGGCGATCACCGGGCCAAGGCGGTTGTAGCCGCAGCGGAATATCCGGTGGCTGCGCGGCGCGCGATTTCGCCACAGATTTTCTAACTGCCAGAACGTGAGGAGCTGTTGATTTGCCATCCGCCTGCGACCTTTGTGTTCAATTTCAAAATGCGGGCCGACAATTTTCGCATGGCCGCGACCTGCCGCCGTGACTATGAAACAATCGGATGGGGGCTTGTCCGGCAGCGACGCATACAGGCTGCGCGACCACAGCCAGCTCACCAGCCAGAACGGCAGGGAACCAACCAGCGAAATGAAATTTGGCCAGAAGCTGAAACGGGAGGCCTTGATCAGTTGCGCGGCGCGAATCGAATACCATGCCGCAACATAAAATGGCACCAGCAGCCATAATTTGGGGACGTCTGCCTCGGATCCGAGGCACACCATGCCAAACAAGAAACAAATTGTGGCAACGATTGCTCCCAGAAAAAATCCGACGACAATCCAACGCGAGGTGCGATTTTCGACACGAAGGATTTCCAGCGCATACAAGGCTGCTGTCGCCAGCAGCACCAGCGGTGTCAGCGCCAGCTTCCCTGCGATAAAGCAGTCCAGCCAGCCGTAAGCGCACGCGCCCTTCCATTCCGGCTCCATGAAAGAACTCAATAAAAAAACGACCAATGGCACCACGACTCCTACAAACGACAGGATCAACGCGATGAACAAGCGGCGCCACGATTTTTCTTTCAACACCGGCGGCAAGGCCAGCGCTGATAAAATTCCGATGAGGAGAATCCAAGGTGCAAGAATCATGCGAGAATTTGTTCAGGTCGCATCAAAGGCTTGTTTTGCAGGTTATTCAACCATTCGTTGACTTTTTGAATGACTTCGTCCGGCGTCGAAGTTCCCGCCGTTATGCCGACAACGTCATCGTCGCAAAACCATTCCACGCGTAGATCGTCCGCCATCTGGACGTGATGAACGCGCTGACAAAATTGCGAACAGGTTTGCACCAATTCATGCGTGTTGTTGCTGTGCGCGCCACCAATGACAACCACCACATCGCACTTTTGCGCCAGTTCGACCGCTGCGCTTTGACGCTGCTTAGTCGGCTGGCAGACGGTGTCAATGAAGCACACCTCCGATTTCGGATAGCCCTCGCGGATCAATTGCACCAGCCGTCTGACTTTTTCAATGGGTTGCGTGGTTTGTGAAATAATTCCAAAGCGCGAACGCTCCTGAAGTTTTGAAATATCTTCCTCGACCAGCACCACATCGAACTCAGCCAAATCTTCCGTCATGCCACGAACTTCAACATGATCGCGCTTGCCGATCACAACCGGGTGAAAACCTTCCTCCACAAGCTTCTTCAAACTGCGATGCGCAACGTGAACAAGTGGACACGTAGCCTCCAGCACGTTCAATCCGCGCCGACGCGTTTCTTTCAAAACGCGTTCGGACGCGCCGTGCGCCGTGACCATCACCGTTTGCGTTCCGACATTGGCAGATTGCCGCTCAAAGCGAATTCCCTTCGCACGCAATTCCGCCAGCACGGCTTCGTTGTGGACCAAATCGCCCAGAACCGTAAGCGGCTCGCGTTCCACCGACTCCAAAGCCAGGGCAATGGCATCCTTTACCCCAAAACACATTCCCAGATGTTCGGCGCGTATGATTTTCATATTAACTTTGTATCACAAAGTAAAAGACCGCAGGCTTCCATTTCCGTTCAAAATAATTATTTGGGTCTGTTCTGCCGGACTATTTTTTCCAGCAGGTTGATGTATTCAGCAAAGGCTTTGCGGCCCGGAGCCGTGAGCGAGCAGGTTGTGAGCGGGCGGTTGTTTTGGAATGATTTTGCGACGGCGATGTAACCCTCCTGCTGCAATGCTTTTATATGCGTTGTGAGATTGCCGTCGGTCATTTCAAGCGCGTCGCGCAGCTCGGTAAACGACAGTTCCGGCGTGGCCGCGAGCATGGACATGATCGCCAGCCGGCCCTTTTCGTGGATCACACGGTCGATCTGTAAAAATGGTTCCGGGTTCACGCGACGGGATTTTTCTTCTCGGTCAGATACAAATACGCGCCGTAAGCAAGATGCAGCACACCGAAGAAAAAGCCCATGAGCCACTGTGAGTTTATCTCAATCTTCGGTTGGACAACCGCCAAGAAAAAAAGGAAAGCGCAAGCAAAGCCAATAAAAATCCACCCAATCCATTTCATGCCGCGTGGCATGAAAAATCCAGCTGCGTGCAATGCGCATCCATAAAAGAGCAGCCAGACCAATGTCAACAGCAGGTTGAATCCGCCACCAGCGTCGCCGCTCATGAGATACACGACCACCAAGCTAACGCACATTCCCGAAGTCAATGGCGGCAATAAGGCCTGCGCCACGCGCCGGGTCGGAGGCGACCAGAAGCTTTCGTTGTCTTTCAACGCCTGTCGTCGGGCAATGAAAAATGCGCCTGCGATTACAAAAATGGACGCGCTGAGCCAAAGGACACCAAACTCCCGTGTCGAATCTAGATGAAAGATCAAACCCAGCGTGGCGGCAATGACGCCCAAAACTCCTGCAAATAGCATTATCGGTGCGAGCGCACGGCGATAAAGCGCGGAGCGTTCCATTAAGGTGCGGATGGTTTGCAGGTTTTCTTCGGCCCAGTTCGGATGCATGAGTTCACTTTGCGTTGCAAAGCAGGCATTGACAAGCACAAAATCTGCTTGAAGAAACTGAAAAATCTGCATGGAATAAAGCAAATTATATTCTTCATGCCATGGTGTCTTTATGGTTATTTATTTGCAGATGCCGCCGCCGAAAAAAGTTTCCGCCCGCCAAAAAGTTCTCGCACAATGGCGTGGCGTGGACCTTGCGCCGATTGAGACAGCCAAGGCAATCCGTGCACGCGACGCAGGCAAAGTCGTCGCAAAAGTCCTGTCAGACTTGAAAATGGATTCACGCCGCGCCGATATTGAAATTGTGAAAGTCTGGAATGAGTTGCTAGACCCGAACATCACCGCACACGCGCAGCCGCACAATCTGCACAAGGGAACTTTGTTTGTGAACGTGGACAGCAGCTCGTGGCTATCGGAAATCGTCCGTTACCGCCGCAAGGAAATCCTGGATCGCCTCCAGCACAGCTTCGGGAAAAACCTCATCCAGAAAATCTCCTTCCGCGTCGGCTGAAGTTGGAGCTCAAGCTTCACTTGTTTGGTTTCGAGGACACACTAAGGCGCAAACTCTCACTTCACGCCATCAATTCCATCTGCCTCGGCGTAAGCAGCCACGCGAGCGTCGCGCAATGGCCGTATTCCAACTCCTCCGTTTCCAATTTACACAGGCTGCCTTTCTTCAGGTCAATTGTCGCTCCCGTGCCACCAGATGCCAGCAACGCTATGAACCGGCTTAAAAATGGTTCGTGGCCAACAATTAAAATATTTTCCGGCGCGGGTTTCAAGCCGTTCAATTGCCGGATCAAAGCCTGCGGGTTTCCACCGGGAATTAAATCGTCCGAGAACATGAGCTTCTTTTGGAGCTTGAAATGTTTGGCGACAATCTCAGCCGTTTGCCTCGCACGCAAATAAGGGCTGGAAATGATCGCATCAAAGGACAAACCCATTTTCTCCATCGCGTCTGCAGCTTCGCGAAGGCGCTGCTCGCCTTTCGGAATCAGCGGGCGCTCGGCGTCGGTATTGATTCCCGGCGAGCCGGGTTCCATCGCGATTCCATGGCGCAAAATGTATACGTTCATGAATGAAAATCTAATCCGTCGCGCGCTGAATGCAATGCCGCGCAAAATGTAACAATTTTCATTTTGGTTTTGGCGGCGGCGTTTCCTATTTTGTCAGCCCGATGCAAACCATCCGCCGCGCCGTCATTGATGTCGGCACCAACTCGATCAAATTGCTAGTGGCCGATGTCGCCGGGCGCGACGTGAAGCCGGTGCTTGAAGAAAGCAAGCAAACCCGGCTCGGCAAGGATTTTTATGAAACGCACCGGTTGCAGCCCGAAAGCGTTGCGCATACGGCGGCCGCAGTCTGGGAATTTGCGGAAATCGCGCGCGAAAAAAATTCCTCGTCCATCCGCGTCATAGCCACGAGCGCGGCACGGGATGCAAAAAACCCGACGGACCTGACCTCGGCAATCGAACGTGCGTCCGGACTGAAAACCGAAATCATTTCCGGCGTGCGCGAAGCCGAATGGGTGTTTCAAGGCGTCACGACAGATTTGGAACTGGCGAAAACCCCGCTGCTTTTGCTCGACGTTGGCGGCGGCAGCACGGAATTTATCCTGGGCCACGGCGCGAAAAAAAATTTCGCCCACAGCTTTCCGCTTGGCACAGTGCGGCTGCTGGAAAAATTTCCTCACGGCGATCCGCCTTCGAAATCAGAATTTGCCTCGTGCCGCGATTGGTTGAGAAAATTCCTGCACGGTGAAGTCCGTCCGCAGCTCGAACCGGCGCTGAAAAATGAGACTGGTGAAATCCGGCTAGTCGGCACCGGCGGCACGACAAGCATCCTCGCGCGCATGTTGAAAAAACTGGACCGCTTTGACCGCGAAAAAATCGAACGGACGATATTGAGCTTCGAACAAATCGTCGCCAACAGGAATAATCTCTGGAAACTGCCGTTGGTCGAGCGCAAGGAAATTCCCGGTCTGCCGAAACTGCGCGCGGACGTGATTTTGACCGGCGCGCTGATTTACGAAACCGTCATGGAAGAATTCGGCTTCAACGAACTCCGTGTCAGCACGCGAGGACTGCGCTTCGCGGCGGTGATGGACTGAAGATTTAAGACGACTGGCGGCTGTAAATTTGAAGCAGCGCGGCAATTGTAAATAGCATATCGTGAATATATGCGCGTTTTAATTGTCGGCTGCGGTTACGTCGGCGTGCCGCTTGGGGCGGAACTTGTCCGGCTCGGCCATGAAGTTTTCGGCCTGCGAAGAAATTTGTCCGCTGAAAGCGAACTGAAAACCGCCGGCATCCAGCCATTGTTCGGCGACGTGACGAAGCCGAACGAGTTGAAGAATTTGCCGCACGACTTCGATTGGGTCGTGAACTGTGTCGCGGCGGGCGGCGATGTGGAAAATTACCGCGAGGTTTATTTCAACGGCACAATAAATTTATTCGAATGGCTCGCCCCAAATCCTCCAAAAAAATTCGTCTATACAAGCAGCACAAGCGTCTATGCGCAAAACGACGGCTCGCAGGTCAAGGAATCCAGCCCGACGGAACCGGCGGCGGAAACTTCCAAAATTCTCGTCGAGACAGAGAAAGTTTTGCTCCATGCGGTTGCGCAGAATAAATTTCCTGCGGTGATTTTGCGCGTCGTCGGAATTTACGGGCCGGACCGCGGACATTGGTTCAAACAATTCTTGAAAGACGCCGCGCACATCGAAGGCGACGGCGCGCGTTTCCTGAATATGATTCACCGCGACGACTTGGTCGGCTGCATCATCGCCGCTTTGAAAAACGGCCGACCCGGAGAAATTTACAATGCCACCGACGACGAGCCGGTGAACCAGTTGCATTTTTTCCAGTGGCTCGCGCAAGCCGTGGACAAGCCGCTCCCGCCGTCCGTCCCGGAAAATCCCGGAGAATACCGCAGACGCGGCGTGACGAACAAACGCGTCTCGAACCGCAAATTGAAAATGGAACTCGGCCACCGGTTCAAGTATCCGAACTTCCGCATCGGCTACAGCGCGGAATTGTTGCGGCTTGACCGCATGGGCAAACTGCACGGCATGCCAAACGATTAAATCGCGCTCTCGCCTTTTTCGTCGGTGCGGATGCGGATGGCTTCCTCGACGGTGGAGACAAAAATTTTGCCGTCGCCGATTTTTCCGGTCTTGGCGGCCTTGATGATTGCCGCGACAGCCGCATCCTTTAGCGCGTCGGCCACAACAGTCTCAATTTTTATCTTCGGCAGGAAGTCCACGGTGTATTCGCTGCCGCGATAAATTTCCGTGTGCCCTTTTTGACGGCCAAAACCCTTGACCTCGCTGACGGTCAGGCCCTGGATACCGAGTTCGTTGAGCGCGTCTTTGACCTCGGTAAGTTTGAACGGCTTGATGATGGCTTCGATTTTTTTCATAAATGTTATTCATTATACGCCCGTTCGCCATGTTGCGAAAGGTCTAGTCCGGCACTTTCTTCGTCCTGGTCCACGCGCAAGCCGGAGACGGCGTTTACAATTTTTAAAATCAGGAACGTGCCGATGCCCGCGAAGGCAACGGTGAAAATCACGCCAAGCAGCTGGGTAAAAAATTGATGCATGCCGCCGGCAAGCGACACGATTGCACCGTCAGCTTTGAAAGTGGTGGCGATGGCGGGATTGACCTCCGCGTTCGCAAAAAATCCAAGCATCAACATTCCAACGATGCTGCCGACGCCATGCACTCCAAAAACATCCAACGAATCGTCGTAACCGCAAATGCTTTTTAATTTCGTCACCGCAAAATAGCAAATTGCGCCTGCGACGAGTCCGATGCAAAAGGCCGCCGGAATGCTCACGAATCCCGATGCCGGCGTGATGGTCGCCAAGCCCGCGACCATGCCCGCCGCCGCACCGAGCACACTTGGCCTTCCTTTTAATTTCCATTCCAGTCCGGCCCAACTCAACGCCGCAGCCGCTGCGGAAAAATGGGTTGCTGCGAATGCGCTCGTCGCAAGCGCACCGGCATTGAGCGCGCTGCCAGCATTGAATCCAAACCAGCCGACCCACAAAAGTCCCGTGCCGATCAGCGAGAGCACGACGTTGTGCGGCACCATCGGTTCGCGTGGAAAACCGTCGCGCTTGCCGAGCATGATCGCGAAGACCAGCGCCGACACGCCGGAACTGATATGCACGACCGTGCCGCCCGCGAAGTCGAGCACGGGAATTTCCCCGCCATTCGCCCAATTAAAATATCCACCTTTGCCCCAAACCATGTGGCAAAGTGGAAAATAAATCAGTGCGACCCAAAGCAACATGA
This sequence comes from Limisphaerales bacterium, assembly GCA_003133815.1. GTDB lineage: Bacteria > Verrucomicrobiota > Verrucomicrobiia > Limisphaerales > UBA11358 > UBA11358. The sequence continues at coordinate 12,944 of PKZR01000270.1, forward strand.
ATATCACATACGAACTGAACTTTATTCGCTCCGCAACCGCACCGCTGATAAGCGCGGGTGTGATGATGGCAAACATCATTTGAAACAGCATGAATGTCTCCGCCGGAATCGTAGGCGCATAATCCGGATTCGGTGCCGTGCCGACGCCTTTCAAAAACAGGTGCGTAAACGGGTTGCCGCAAAACGCGTTACCCGGTGCGAAAGCCATGCTGTAGCCAAAAACCATCCAGAGCGCTGAAATAATCGCCATCAAAATCAGACTGTGCATCATCGTGGACAGGACATTTTTCGTCCGCACCAGACCACCGTAAAAAAGAATCAAGCCTGGCGCTGTCATCATCAAAACCAGCGCAGAACTGGCAAGCAGCCAGGCGTTATCCCCGGAATTGATTGCAGGTGGACCCGTAACTGCCACATCGGCCGCATGCGCCGAAGCGGCAAACAAAAATAAGATGGCAGCAACGGGGGGATTAAACACATTTCTTCTGCTGTTTGAATGAAAAAGGCTCATGGATGTGAGGTTCAACCATTTTTCACATTGTTGTCAATGCATGTATTGCTCAAAACTTGTTCGATTTTGTCCGCATTCGCGATTAGCCTGCCCGTCGCAAATGTCCGCCGAAACCCAACTCACGCCCATGATGGCGCAGTATCGCCGCATCAAAGGCGAACTGCCCAAGGATGCGCTGCTGCTCTTCCGCCTCGGCGATTTTTACGAGATGTTCTTCGAGGATGCGCAGGCCGGCGCGCAGCTCCTCAATCTTTCCCTCACCGCCCGCAACGGGATCCCGATGTGCGGCCTGCCGCATCACGCCGCCAATAGCTACATCGCGCGCATTTTGAAAAGCGGACGCAAGGTCGCCATTTGCGATCAAACGGAGGAAGCACGTCCTGGAAAATTGGTGAACCGCGAGGTCACGCAAATCCTCTCGCCCGGCACACATTTTGACGAACGGATGCTCGTCGCGGAACGAAATAATTTTTTGGCGTCAGTTTATCCGTCGGGAAAAATCTTCGGCCTCGCGCTGGTGGATTTGACCACCGGCGATTTTCTGACGACCGAACTGGAAAACGAATCCGCTTTGCTCGCCGAACTGGAACGCTTGCGGCCGGCGGAAATTATTTTCCCGACCGAAGCGGTGGCGCTGCGTGATTTGCTGCGCGGCGCATTCCGGATTTTGAGCGGCTACGACGACTGGACGTTCGCGCCGGAAACCGCGTTTTACACGGTGAAGGAACAGTTCAAAGTCGCCTCGCTCGATGGCTTCGGCCTTAAAGACAAAACCGCCGCCATCGGCGCGGCGGGCGGCGCGCTGCATTATCTCACACAAAACCTGCGGCGCGACGTAAAGCACCTCACGCGCATTTCTTTTTACCAGCGCAGCGATTTTCTCACACTCGATTACACGACGCTGCGGCACCTGGAAATTCTCGAACCGCAGCATCACGATGCCCCGCGCAACGCCAGTCTTTATGGCGCGCTGAATAAAACCGTCACGCCGATGGGCGCGCGGCTCCTGCGCAACTGGCTCTCGCAGCCGCTCGCCAAAGTGGACCCCATTCACCAGCGGCAAGACGCAGTGGAAACGTTCATCAACAATTCATTCGGCCTCGATGCCTTTCGTCAGCAGTTAGCGCAGGTGCGCGATTTGGAACGGACGCTCGGCCGTTTGAGTTCCGGCAGCGGCAATGCTCGCGATTTGGTCGCATTGCGTTTGGCACTTGATCAAATCCCCGCGCTGAAACAAATTCTCCAAAACCTCGTGGCCGCCGACGTGAAGAGGCTCAATTTAAAAGAAGAAAGTCAGAGCCTCCTGACGTCGGCTGTTACAAACGAATTAAAAGACGCGCCGTCGAAGAATTCCTGCCTGCTGGCGGCCTTAAATTCGCAAATCTCCGAATCACCCGACCTCGTCGAATTAATTTCCCGCGCCATCGTGGACGAGCCGCCGCTGCCCATCAAGGAAGGCGGCATGATCCGCGACGGCTTCGACGCGGCACTCGACGAGCTCCGCACCGCCCAGCGCGGCGGCAAAGATTGGATCGCCAAGTTGCAAGCCGATGAGATCACCGCCACCGGAATTTCGTCGCTCAAAGTCCGTTTCAATTCGGTTTTTGGATATTACATCGAAGTCACCAAGTCCAATCTCGACAAGGTGCCGCCGCATTATCATCGCAAACAGACCGTCGCGAATGGCGAGCGTTTCATCACGCCGGAACTGAAAGCGATGGAGGGAAAAATTCTCGGCGCGGAAGAGCGCAGCGTGAAGCTGGAATACGAAATTTTCCAGCGCGTGCGCGAGGAAGTTTTGGGCCAGTTGCCAAAAATCCAGCAAACCGCTTCCGCGCTGGCACAACTAGACGTGCTCGCGTCGTTCGCCGTAATCGCACGGCTGCATAATTATTGCCGTCCGCAAATTTCCGACGAAGGCGTTTTGCAAATCCGCGACGGCCGGCATCCGGTGTTGGAACAGCAGCTGGTCGAGGAACGCTTTGTGCCGAATGACACGGGGCTGGCTTCTTTGGAGCGCGGGCTTCAGCCCGCTTCATTATCTGCAGACGAAAGTGCGTTGAAGCGGCCTGAAGGCCGCGCTCCACAAATCGCTTTGATCACCGGGCCGAACATGGCGGGCAAATCCACTTACATCCGGCAGGTCGCGCTGCTCACGCTGCTCGCGCACACGGGCTGTTTTGTGCCGGCGGCGGAAGCGCGAATCGACCTCGTGGACCGTATTTTTACGCGCATCGGCGCTAGCGACGATTTGTCGCGCGGGCAATCCACGTTCATGGTGGAGATGACCGAGACGGCGAACATTTTGAACAACGCCACGCCGCGCAGCCTTATCGTGCTGGACGAAATCGGGCGCGGCACCAGCACGTTCGACGGACTTTCGCTCGCATGGAGCATCGTGGAATTCCTGCACAATCAGGTCGGCGCCAAAACGCTGTTCGCCACGCACTATCACGAGTTAACCGAGCTTTCAGCCCGCCTGCCGCGCATCAAGAATTTCAACGTCGCCGTGCGCGAATGGCATGATCAGATCGTGTTCCTCCGTAAAATCGTCGAGGGCGGCACGGACAAAAGCTATGGCATCCAGGTCGCGCGGCTCGCGGGCGTGCCGAAAGAGGTTTTGGAACGCGCCAAACAAATTCTTGGCAACTTGGAAGAATCCGAGCTGACGCCGGAAGGCAACGTGCGCCCGCAAGCGCGTCAGCGCAGCAAACTGCAGAATCTTCCCACGCCGCCGCAGATGGATTTGTTCGGGTAAGTTCTGCCGGAAGTTTTCAGTACGCGTCATGGCCGCAGAACGTCGCAGTCAAAAGTTCTTTGCCACCTTCTTCTCGTCGCCAGCAATTCCATCGGCGAAGATGAAAAATGGCTCAAACTATCGCCTTGATAAGAGGACATCCTAGTCCGCCAAGAGGATGATTCCACCTGACACGACTCTGTCCTCGCTTTAAACGATAATGCTATCGTTTTTCTATAAGACAGCAGCTTGGTGCTAGAGGACATACACTTTCGACAATTAAAGATAGGCTTTTGACAATAGGAGGTAAGCGTGCTACCAGCCGAAATGCTATTTCTACAAGCGTAACGAGGCGTTCGGCACGGCAATTTTGCCCTCCGGAACCTCAATTTTGCCAATAAAAACAGCATTTTATTATGAATCCATACGAAATACCCGCTTCCATTCAACCGTTGCCCAATCGCGCGCTGCTGGCGGCGGCTTTGGCCGCCGAAAGCCGCTGGATAATTCTCAAGGAATTGACCAAGGGCGAGCCGCGCATGACGATGGAACTGGCGCGGCTCATCGGGACCAGCCCCGACGCCACGGCCAAGCAGATGATCATGTTGCGCCGCGCCGGCTTGGTAGAGCAGGTTTACGGAAAGCTTTACACGATTCCGAAAAAATATCTGCCGCAACCCGGCCAGCCCGTCGTGGATTTCGGCCATTGCCTGCTCCGGCTGGATGCTGCGGGGTAAATCCAGCGCCGTAGGCGCGGCATATTTGTAGAATCCAGAATAAAAACGAACCAAGCTCCGCAGGAGCGAAATCGTCTACCATGAATTTGTTGTTAAAACGATGGCCGACCGTGAAAAGGCCAGCACGACAAACGTAAACCAACTATTTCTTTCGGAGCCAAATCAAATTGAAAAGCGTTAAAGAATTTTCACCGCGAACCACGCGAAATACGCGAACGGAATTTCTTTCGCGTGGTTCGCGGTTGCAATTCCCGGCTTAAACAATTTCCACCGGACATTTTAGCAGCGCGTCGAGAAAAGCCTGACCGTATTGGTTTGTCAAAATCCGGTTGTCATTTCATCAAACATCGGCAACATTGATTACATGAGCGCAGCGCAAGCCACGGCGGATGTTTTTGTTACGGCCTTCAAAAGCTTGAAGCGCCGCGAGCGCGAAGTCGTTTTGGAAAAAATGCTCGCCGACGAGGATCTTTCCGAAGATTTTGCCGACACGCTTGCGTTGGAAGCCCGCCGTCATCAGCCGCGCCAGTCTTTTCGCCAGACGCTGAAGGAACTGAACGTCCGCGCGTGAGCTGGCAGATCGAAATCGCGCGCGACGCCCGCAAGGAACTCGAACGGCTTCCGGCACAAATCCAAATCCGCATCAGCAAAGCCATTCTCGCGCTGGAAGAAAATCCATTTCCGCACGGCTGCAAGAAATTGAAAAACCGCGACGGTTTTCGCATTCGTGTTGGCGATTATCGGATTCTTTATTTTGCCGACACGAAGTTGAAACAGATTGCCGTCGGCGTCATCGGCCATCGGCGTGAAGTTTATCGCGATTGATTTTCAAACAATCTCCACCTGACATTTCGGCAGCGCGTCGAGAAACGACTGCCCATATTGCTTCGTCAAAATCCGGTTGTCCAAAACGACGGCGATGCCCGTGTCCGTCTTCGTGCGTATCAAGCGGCCGACGCCCTGGCGAAATTTCAATATAGCTTCCGGCAAAGAAAATTCGCCGAAGGAATTTCCGCCGCGCGCCTCAATTGCCTCGATGCGCGCCTCGATGAGCGGATGATCCGGCACCGCGAACGGCAGCCGCGTGATGATGACGTTGCTCAACGCCTCGCCGGGCACGTCCACGCCCTGCCAGAAGCTGTCCGTGCCGAAGAGCACCGAGTCCACGTCGTCCTTGAACTTTTCCAGCATCGTGGAGCGCGGCGTGCCGGTGCCTTGAACAAATAATTTCAGGCCAAGCCCGTCGAAAAACGGCTGCATTTTTTCGGCTGTTTCCTGCATCAGCTTGTAGCTCGTGAACAGCACGAACGCCTTGCCGTGGGTTTGCTTTACGAAATGCTCGACGTGGTGGATCAATGCGTCGGCGTAACCGGCTTCCCGGGGATCCGGCATTTTTTTTGCGACATACAGCTTCATCTGCCGTTCGTAATCGAAGGGGGTGCCAACCTGCAATTGCGTGGCCGATTCGCAGCCGACGCGGTGGGAGAAATAATTCAACCCGTTCTGCGATTTTGTATTCGTGGCGAGCGTCGCGCTCGTCATCACGATGCTCGTGTCGCTTTCAAAAAGACGGCGGCGCAAATAATCGGCGACATCCACCGGCGCGGCGTTCAGGGTAAGATTCCGCTGCGATTTGCCGCCGCGTTCGACCCAGTAAACGTGGTCGTCCGCCTGCTGGCTTAAAAATTCCGCGACCTCCGCCTTCAATTCGCCCAGCCGACGGTTGCATTCAATCAACTCCTGGCCGATGTCCTTGTCATCGCTCAACTTCACCAACTCGCTCACCGCTTCTCGTAATCTTTGAATTGGCAATGTGACATTATCTTTTACGAGTTCCGCGCGACGAATTCTTAATTCTGTCCACGCGCGCTTGCGTCCGCCGCTTTCGCCACCGAATTTTGGTTTTGCCGTCGCCTGAATTTCCTCGCACGCCGTCTCGACATTCTCAAAAAATTTGTCCGACTCGTTCAAGATGTCCGCGACAAGTTTCACGGCATTGCCTTTGCGCAACGTGGCCAGCAAACCCTTTTCCGTGCGGGGATTCCACAGCCGGTTCAGCGCGTAACGCACCTGCCCGCTTGATACGCTCAGGCCGATGTGCCGGGAGGCGACGCTTTCCATTGTGTGCGCCTCGTCGAAAATCACGAAGTCGTTTTTGAAAAGAATTCCGCCCTCCATTTCCTCGTCCACACCGCCGAGCAATGTAAAGAAAAGCGTGTGGTTCAAAACAAGAACATCGGATGAAAGAATTCTGTTCCGTGCACGCTGAAAAAAACAGACGTCGTGGTCCTTGCTGAAATCGGACTGGTAACCGCATGTTTTCGGGGAGCAAAGGCCGCGCTCGGAACAGACCTGCGCCCAGACTTTTGCGTCCGGTTCGATGGAAAAATCCGACAGGCTGCCGTCCTTCGTTTCCTTAGACCATTCGTAGATGCGCTGCAATTCCTCGGCCTCGGACGATGTGAACAGGTTGCCGCTCTGCTGCATCGCCTTTTGCAACCGGCGTGTGCAGAGATAATTTGCGCGGCCTTTGAGCATCGTGAAATTAAACTTCACCGGCTCCGGCAACGCGGCCAGAACGCCTGTGAGCATCGGCAAATCCTTTTCGGTGAGCTGCTCCTGCAAATTGATCGTGTGCGTCGAGACGATTGCCTTCTTTTTCTGCGCAACTGCAAAAAGAATCGCCGGAACGAGATACGCCAGCGACTTGCCGACGCCGGTTCCGGCCTCGACCGCGAGATGTTCGCGGTTCTGCAAAGTGCGGGCAACCGCCACGGCCATTTCCTGCTGCTGCGGGCGGAATTCAAAATTGCTCGCCTTGGACAGAATTCCGCTGGGCGAAAAAATCTGTTCCACTTGTGCGACCAAATCAACGCCGCTGGGCTGGATTTCGGAAAGGGAAATCATTTCAGCGGCGTGCTGCTCAAAACAACCTTCAACGCCGAAGTTTTTCCCGGCGCGAGTGAAATCTTGTTCTGCTTCACGTTGCCGGATTCCACGCAGACCATGTGCTTGTGTTCGGCCGGATCGAAATCGTCCGGCAATTTTTGCGTCGTCCACGGATTCCAAACCACGGTGGACTGGGAATTAAATTTCTCCACGCGGATTATCCGCTTTAGGCTTTCATCGTGGATTTCAACGGTCGCGGTGTTATCAGGATAAACGCGGTTGGTTTCCTTCGCGATGCGCAAAACCGGATTATGTTCCACTTTGCGCGTGCCGGTGTTACCGGCTGCGAAATCATTGAAGGGCGCATCCCGCAAACCGGTCAAATAAACAGCGCCAATGTCGCCGACTTGAAAATAAGTGTGCAGGCAGTTTTCGATTTCCAGCGTCTCATCGCAGCCGTCGTTGGCGGCGACCAGTTCCATCGTGAGCGTGTCGGCGACGGTGACGATGAATTCGTTGCGCAGATTTTCCCACGCCGCGCGCCCGGGCATTTTCGGCAGCGCAAAGCGCAGAGTCACGGCGCCTTCTGCGGTGGAAGAAGTTTTCACCAGCTCCCATTCCGTTATGCGCGCGAAACCGTGCGAGGGTTCGCCTTGACGATTGCCAAACCACGGAACAATGACCGGCACGCCGCCGCGAATCGGCTTGACCGGATCAAACCAGCTTTTAGAACTCATGAACAGCAGCGATGGTTCGCCTTTTTTCTGGAAGCCCGTAGCGTGCGCGCCGTGCATATAAATTTCGGCCGTGCTGAAATCTGTTTTGACGTTGATTTTCGGCAGTCCGCCGTAACCGGTTGAAATGGCGACGCGGCCGGGGATTTCAAGTTTCCGCAGGAGACCGGATATTGTTGAGACGTTCATAGTAGCGCGGAAAATTTATCATGCGCTGCCTGCAGGCGCATTCATTTTGTTGGATGCAAGGTTGCCGCCGATAGCCTTTGAATTCTCGACAATCGCAGTCGCGGCGATTAGGCTGTCGGCGCATGACGCGCACGGAAAAGCTACTGGCCGAACTCATCGCGCTGCCCAGCGTGAATCCCGCCTTTATGCCGCCGCGCCACCCGCATGCCGGCGAAAAGAACGTCGCGGATTTTCTCGCTTCAGTCGCCGCCCGCGCCGGACTTGAAATCGAACTCCAAAAAGTAATGCCGGGACGCTTCAATCTCCTTGCTCGCCTGAGGCCGCGAAACAAAGTGCGCCGGACCATTTTGCTTGCGCCGCATCTCGACACTGTCGGAGCCAACGCGACGAAATTCATACCTCAGCGCAAGAATGGACGGCTTTACGGACGCGGCGCTTGCGACACGAAAGGTTCCATCGCTGCCATGCTCACCGCGCTTTGCGAACTGGCGGATTCAAAGTCTCGACCACTCGAAACAGAAATTGTTTTCGCCGGATTGATTGACGAGGAGCACGCACAAGCCGGCTCGCGCGCACTGGCCGCAAGCGGATTCAAAGCGGATATGGCCATCGTCGGTGAGCCGACGCGGTTGCAGGTTGTCACCGCTCACAAAGGAAGCCTGTGGCTGGATCTGGAAACGCGCGGCAAGGCCGCGCATGGTGCGACGCCGCAGCTTGGCAAAAATGCCATCCACGAAATGGCCCGAATTGTGGATCTGCTCGAAACAGATTACGCGGCGCAATTGCGGAAGCGAAAACATCCGCTGCTCGGCGCGGCGACGGTGAACGTGGGGAAAATTTCCGGCGGCACGCAGCCGAACATCGTTCCCGATTTTTGCAAAATTTCGGTTGACCGCCGCACATTGCCGGGCGAAACGGATGCGAAAGTGAAACGCGAAATCGCCGCATTTCTTCGCTTCATGAAATTGTCCGCCAACATTTCCAGCACAAAGCTCGCGCCGGCATTGCCGCTGGAAACAAATTACAAATTGCCGCTCATCCAGCAGTACTTGAAATGCGTAGGCCAGACAAAGCCACTGGGCGTTCATTACTTTTGCGACGCCGCCATTTTATCGGCTGGGGGCATTCCGAGCGTCGTTTTCGGGCCGGGCGACATCGCGCAGGCGCACACTGAGGATGAATGGATTTCCTTGACGGAATTGGAACGTGGTAAAAACCTGCTTTTGCAGTTTTTGAATTCGCTTCCCTGAACGATTTCAGTTTCGTATTTTTCGACACTCATGGCATCAGAAAATCCAAAAGCAATCCCGACGATTGACCACAAGCCGCACGCGGCGTTTTTCCGCCAGAGCGGCTGGCTGATGATCGCGACCATCTTCGCCGGGCTGATGGCGTATGGCGTGCATCCGCTCGCCAAAAAAATCTCCGAGTCCGAATACAGCATTTTTGGGACGATGCTGATGGTGACGGCGTGCATCCCGACGCTGCCGCTGCAAATGGTGTTTGCAAAGCTGACGGCGGACGGACTGGTGACAAACCGCTTGCGGCAACTTGCCGGGATGATCCGGCTGGGCTGGCTGTGGACGCTGATTGGGTGGGCCGTGTCGTCACTGATCGTTTTATGTTTTCAAAATCAAATTGCGGAACGATGGCATCTCAACGGCCTTGAGGTTTTGTGGGTGACGCTGGCGGTGGTGCTGATGAATCTGTGGATGCCGATGTTCTCCGGCGTGCTGCAAGGGCGGCAGGATTTTTTCTGGCTGGGCTGGTCGGCCATCGTCAGCGGATTCGGACGTCTCGCTGTGGCGGCGTTGATCGTGCTGGCGTTTCACGGCGGCGCGACTGGGATGATCGCGGGCGCATTCGCCGGCATCGGCGCGTGGGCCGGCATCGCCATCTGGCGTTCGCGGGATTTGTGGCGGGTGAAGCCTGAGCCGTTTGACGGACGCAGCCTGTTCAAACAAGTTGCGCCATTGATGATTGGTTTCGCTGCGTGCCAGGTTTTGTTCACTACGGACACGATGTTTGCGAAGGCGTATTTTTCCGGCGATGAAATGGCATCCTACGGCGCGGCGGGAACTTTGTCGCGCGGATTGCTGTGGCTGGTGCTGCCGCTGGCGGCGGTGATGTTTCCGAAAATTGTCCATGCGAGCGCGAAGTCGGAAAAAAGCAACCTGCTTGGAATTGTTTTGCTCGGCACGGCGGTCCTCACGATTTGTGGCGCGGCAGGATTGTGCATCGTCGGGCCAATCGTGGTGAAGCTCGTCTACACGCCTGCCTACGTCGCGACGACGACAAAACTTCTGCCATGGTATGCCTTCTCGATGGTGCCGCTCGCGCTGGCGAATGTGCTGGTGAACGATCTGATGGCCCGGGCGCGTTTCAAAGTCGTGCCGTTGATGGTGCTTCTGGCACTGGCTTATGGATTCACGCTGCCGTTCATGTTGAACCGGTTTCACCACATGGAAGTGGCGCTGCAAACGCTTGGTGCGTTCAATCTGCTGCTTCTCGTGATTTGCGCGTGGTTCAGTTTTGGAAGTCCGAAGCCCAAAGCCTAATTTCCTGAAGCCGCCGATTCCCCCGGCTTTGGACTTTGGACTTGTGGTGTGGACAATGGCTTTGGTGCGCGTAATTTTTTGTAAATCCACGCCTCAAGCGGACGCAGCGGGCGCAATAATTTATAGAACGGCGAATAAATCAGCCGCACGCGTACCACGGACAAAAACATCGCCGATGATTGACGGAACAACGAAGTCGTCACCTTGGAACCAACCTTGTCGGTCCATTCGATCGGCACTTCGAGCACGCAAAATCCGGCGCGCTTGAGCGAGACCAGCAAATTCACGTCAAACGCAAGGTCTGCAATACACAGCGTCGAGTGGATTTTCTCCACGGCAGAGCATCGCATCAATTTGCAAGGGCATTGCGTGTCCTTGATGTTCATCCAGAAAAGCACTTGTACAATCAGGTGAAACGTCCGGCTCGCAACGCGCCGCAACGTGGGCTGTTCCTGATGCATGACCGATTCCGGCAGCCAGCGCGAGCCGACCACGCAATCCGCCTCGCCGATGTGCTTCGTCAATTCCAGAAACGCCGGCGGCGAGGTCGCGCCATCCGCGTCCGCGTAGCCGATGTAATCACCGAGCGCGGCGAGCTTGAGTCCTTCTATCAGCGCGCCGCCTTTGCCGATAGGATCCTTGAATTCCATGGAGCGGACGACAGGATATTCCACCGAGACTTTTTGGACGACGCCGAGTGTGTTATCCCTGCAGCCATTGAGGACGACGATGATCTGGAACTTACCGGAATAGTGTGTCCCGAAAAATTGCGCGTATTCACGCAGCACCGGTTCGATGCGCGCTTCTTCGTTGTAAGCCGGAATCAGGATGAGCAGGCTTGGGTCGGGCACGCGGATTCAGTAACAGAAAATGTTCGCGCAGGCAATCCGCGGCTGCTTTTTTAGAAACAATTCTTGCCGCCGCGTCCGCCAATCGTTATCACGTTGTCAAACCGTATGGACTCCCGCGAAGCATTCATAGCGTTAAACATGATCGATCACGTCGGGCCGGTGCGCGCGCGGCTCCTGCTCGAACATTTCGGCAACGCGCCAAAAATCCTCGCCGCCTCCAAATCCGATCTGCTCCGCGTCCGCAACATCGGCGAGGAAACCGCCGAGGCAATTTCCAGTTGGGAAAAATCCGTTCACCTCGTCGGCGAATTGAAACGCATCGCGGACTTCGGCTGCCACGTTTTGATTTCGTCCGATGAAAATTATCCCGCGCTGCTCCGCGAGATTTACGATCCTCCGCTCGTGCTTTACGTCAAAGGCGAATTGACTGCGAAGGACAAGAACGCCGTGGCGATGGTCGGCTCGCGGCAGACGACCCATTACGGCATCGAGACCGCGCGCAAGCTGGCGTATCAGCTCGCCTACGTCGGCGTGACAGTGGTGAGCGGCGGCGCGCGCGGCATTGACACGGCGGCGCATCAGGGCGCGTTGAGCGCAAAAGGACGGACGATATGCGTCCTGGGAACTGGAATAAATTTAGTCTTCCCCCCGGAGAATGCGGAACTGTATGAACGCATTTCGGCGAATGGCGCGGTCATCACGCAGTTTCCGTTCAACCGGCCGGCGGACAAGCAAACTTTCCCGATTCGCAATCGCATCGTCGCGGGCATGACACTTGGCACGGTCGTTGTGGAGGCAAATGCAACAAGCGGCGCGCTCATCACGGCGAACATGGCGGTTGAAGCAGGCCGGCAGATCTTTGCCGTGCCGGGGCGGATTGATTCGCCGCGCAGCAAGGGCTGCCACGATTTGATTAAAAAGGGCGCGAAACTGTGCGAAGGCGCCGAAGACATTTTGAGCGAGTTTGAGTATTTGTTCCCAACCAGCAACCGTCCGCCGTCGCCGGGGAAATCGGGGGTTTTGCCTGCGCTGGAATTGTCCGAGAACGAACAAAAAGTGTTCGATGTGCTTAAGACAGACGATGAGCTGGGAATTGATGAAGTCATCCGCAAAAGCGGACTGCCGAGTTCGTCGGTTTCCGTATCGCTTTTGAGCCTTGAAATGAAACGCGCCGTGAAACAATTGCCGGGGAAATTATTTGTGCGGAATAATTAGTGAAACGAAACTTGCGGGTTCGTGTTTAATGAATTAAAAGTCTCCAAACGCGGGGGAAAATTATGGCGAACTACACCATCATCGGCGGCGACGGCAAGCAATATGGCCCGATCACGGGCGACGATTTGCGCAAATGGATTTCCGAGGGACGACTTAACGCGCAATCGCTCGCAAAAGCGGACAGCGACGCGGAGTTTCGACCGCTCGCGACTTTTCCTGAATTGTCAGACGCGTTTGCGCCACAAGCCGCCGCGCCGGACTCACCGCCATCTCTTGCCATTTCTGCCGACTGGCTGGAACGCGATTACGAACTGGACATTGGCGACTGCTTCAGCTGCGGCTGGAAATTGTTCAAGGAAAACATGGGAACATTGTTCGGTGCGTTTATTGTTGCAATACTGCTTGCAGCGGTTGGAGTTTCAATAATCAATGCCGTTTTGATGGTGTTGGCTCCCAAGATAGTTCTCACCTCGCCAATATTGCGGCAATTCTTCAATATCGCGCTTCAAGCCGGGGTTGCCGTCGTCATGGGGCCCTTGTTCGGCGGCCTTTATTACATTTTTATTCAAAAGATGCGCGGGCTTCCGGCGGATGTGGGGGACATCTTCATCGGTTTCAAAAAATTGTTTTCGCAGCTTTTCCTTGGCAATTTCGCTGTTGGTTTTTTTGTTGGGCTTTGCATGATTCCCTACAATCTGACCCAAGCCGCAAAAGTTGAGCCGCTGCTGGAACAAATGCGTCACGCGTCCACGCCCGCAGACATGCAAGGCATCCTCCCGGAACTGTGGGCGGCAATTTTCAGCACGCTGCCCGTTCTGCTGGTTTGCATGATTCCGGCGACTTATCTGGGAGTGAACTGGATGTTCACTCTGCCGCTCATTATTGACAAGCAGTTGAAATTCTGGCCGGCGATGAAAGCGAGTTGGAAAAAAGCACACCAGCACTGGTGGCTTCTGCTTGGCTTTGTCGTCGTCGTCGGGTTATTGAACCTGGCGGGATTTTGCGCGTGTTGCATCGGTCTGCTGTTCACGATTCCCATCGGCACCGCTGCGCTGATGTTTGCGTATGAAACAATTTTCGGTGAATCGCAAACCCGTTAGCCGCTCGAAGGCCAAAAATGCCGCGATGCTCAACCTGCTGGCCACGCCAGGTCTCGGCTCGCTTTTGTGCGGTCGTTGGGTTGCTGGAACCGGACAACTTCTCTTTTCTGTCGCAGGTTTCACGTTCGTCATAGTGTGGTTTTTCAAGGAAATGATTCCGTATTACGGCATGATGTTCGATGAAGATACGCCGCATTTGCCCGGCATGAAAATGCTTGCGGCGGGCGGAAACTTGTTTGCCGTCTCGTGGCTCTGGTCGGCGGTGACGAGTTTCAGCTTGTTGCGAGAATCCTCGTCGGGCCGGTTGCGTTCGCTGGAAAATTCCGCCACGCCACCACAGTTGAAAATGGACGAGACAAAAATTTTCCTGGCACTCAGATCCGTTCCGAACTGGCAGAGAAAGGCCGACGTGATTTCCCGCACGTTTCAATTCAAGGATTTTCCCGCTGCGATGAAATTCGTGGATGCCGCCGCCCAGCTGGCCGAAGAGGAATGGCATCATCCCGACATAGACATCCGCTGGAACAAGGTGACGCTCGCGCTTACGACGCACGACGCGGACGGACTGACGGACAAAGATTTCGCACTCGCCAAAAAATTTGACGAGATGTCATTTCGTTGAAGCCGGAGAATTTGTCACCGCTGATGCCGCGGGAATTTTCAGCGCAAGCGACGAGTTCGTTTGCGGCACGCGTCCGAGCCAGACGCCGCTGACGCCGTAATACCAGTCAAGGCCCGGAATGTCGGGCTGCCCGGTTCCAACACCGCGGACGACAAGACGGTCTTGCGGACGCATTTTTCTAACCCATGGCGCGTAAGCTTTCCCGTCTCCGTTATTCCACATCACGCTGTGATAGACATTGAAATCTTCCATGGGCATGAAAGTGGATTCAAAACCGAGAATATAACGCCAGTCACCGTCTGGATTCTTGTAAAAGGTCTGGTAGAAAAGAGTCATGTCCGCCGAATAAAAAATTCCACCCTTGTCCGGCATCCAGCCTTCAAGTTCGGGATGCTCCGCCACCGAAAGATATTGTGTCTTCAACGTCGAAGACCAGCGGCTGTTCACGTCATTGGTGGTGACAACATACGCCGTCAACGCCAGGCCGCAAACCAGACCGAAGCGTTTGAGGGAATCGGGAGCGAAACGCATTTCAAAAAACGACTGCAAGTCGCACGCCAACAAAACCATCAGCGCCGGCGCGCCCCAATCATCCCAAAAACGATCCGTCTCGCAGCCCATCACCCAGCCCAAAACGGCGAGCCACAACGCGGGATTGCGGTGCAACGGCGTTGCTTCAAACTTTGCCAACTGCCGCAAGACAATCATTCCGCCGAGCAGAAGGACCATGAAAACGTCACCGCCGGAAGGTCGCAATTCCGTGACCAGCGTAGATTGCGTCTCATGCATTCCCATGGCGCGCAACGCCACCTGCAATGCCTCACAAATATATTCCACCGGATGGCCGGTAAGCGCCGCACCCAAAACCGTCGCCAGCATCCAGCTCAACGCAAGCATGAAGCACCAGCGGAATTGTTGCGCGATGAAAAACGCCGCGACCGGCAGCGCCCAAAGATACCAGACCCCGTGAAAAAATACCGCCAGGGTGATCAACGATGTCATCCACAAAACCGCCCGCCATTTCGGCGGCGACTGGCCGTGGCGTTGCCACATCAAAAGAATGACCATGAGCACCGCCATGCTCAATAAAAACGGGCGACCCAGACACAGCCGCGACAAGAGACCCGACGCCATTGAAACCAAAGCCAGCATTGCCAGCCACGCTTCCGGGCGTTTCAGGCAAGCCATTGCCGACCAGCTGATGAGAAGGAACAGTCCCACAACAGAAAACAGAACCAGTTTCTCGGCGTCACAGTTTGTCCATAGATGTATTTTCTCCAATAACAGATTCCAGCCGAACTCGTGATCAATTTTGTAGACATCATTGAGCACGAGAATTTGCGACCAGGACTTTCCGCTCACCGCCTTCGCGGCATGGCGCAATGCATCGTCAACCGGCAGATAACCATAGCCGATGATTTTAAAAGGAATCGCCAGGGCGACAAGAATGACAACCGCCCAGATGGAGAGCGGCACATAACGACGAAGCGACTCCAGACCTGATGAATCGGATTTGTCATTGTCGTCGGCCATGCTGCGCGGAATCAAAACACCTTCGGGACGCCCTCGTCGAGGATTTTTATTTGCTCCGTAAGGTTTTCCCTCGTCGCGATTTCAGAAAGCCAGCGCGGCGGCTCGTCCATTTCCTCGAACGACAATTTGAAGGTTCCGTAGTGCATTGGAACAAAAAATTTCGCGCGCAAATCCTTGAACGCCTGCACCGCCTGGTCCGGGCCCATGTGAACTTTGCGAAAGGTCGCCGGATGGTATGCGCCGATGGGCAGCAGCGCGATCTCCGGTGCCAGCTTCCTGCCGATTTCCTTGAAGCCGTGGAAATATGCGCTGTCGCCGGCGTGATAAATTTTCCGGCCCTGATGTTCCAGCATGAATCCGCCATAGCCCCGATGACTGTCGCGCAATGTCCGTGCGCCCCAGTGTTTGCTTGGTGTGAACGTCACCTTCCAGTCGCCCTGCGAAAAGCTTTCCCACCATTCGAGCTCAATGATGCGGGAAAAGCCAAGGTTGCGCGCCAGGTCGCCGACCCCGCGCGGCATCACGCCGATTTTCGGATTCGGCAGTTTTCTCAAAGTCGGTTTGTGAAAATGATCGAAATGAGCGTGGGTCAGCAGAACGAGGTCAATCGGCGGTAAATCATTTATTTTCAGGCCGGCGCGTTTAAGGCGTTTCAACAGGAAAAGCCAGTTCGCAAAATTCGGGTCGATCAGCACGTTCAGGTCTGTGAACTGAATGAGAAACGATGCGTGTCCGATCCATGTGATGGCCACCTCGCCGTATTTCAATTTGGGGAAAACCGGGCGGCGCGGCTGGCCGTGGCGCGGTGTGAACCAGCCCTTCAAGATCAGCTCCTGAAAAAAAGTGCGCGGGTTGAAATGCTTCGCCGGCGTCAAATCCTTGAAGGAGCGCGGGAGTTTCCGGCGCGGCGCGGGACGGCTGGATTTTTCTTTCGTCATCTGCGATTTGACTTTAACAGCCGCCGCGCGTTCGACCAATTTGAAAATTAAATCTGTTCTCACGACATTTGCTTTCAATTTATGCCGCTGCTAAATTGCATTCGTGAACAAACTCGCAAAGCAGCTTGATCGGTTTCTCCGCCAGCCGCCGAAGCTCGGTAAAAATGTTTTCATCGCCAAAACTGCCACTGTCATCGGCGATGTCACACTCGGCGCGCATTCCAGCGTGTGGTATGGCGCGGTGCTTCGCGGCGACATCAACCGCATCGTCGTCGGCCACCACTCGAATATCCAGGACAATGCCGTGCTGCACCTCGCGGACGATTTTCCGTGTCTCCTTGGCAACTGGGTCACCATTGGCCACGGCGCGATCGTCCACGCATGCAAAATCGGTGATGAATGTCTTGTCGGCATGGGCGCGGTGATTTTGGACGGAGCTGTCATCGGCAAACAATCCATCATCGGCGCGAAGGCGCTGGTAACGCAGGGAGTGAAAATTCCGCCCGGCTCGCTAGTACTCGGCGCGCCGGCGAAAGTGGTTCGCAAGCTAACCATGAAAGAGCGCGCCGGCCTGAAATGGTGGGCGCAAAAATACGTGGACAATGGAGCTTACTGCTTGAAACACAAAATCAGCCACCCTGATTCGTGCAAAGATTGATTTTTTGCCCGCTACCGCACAAACTCCACGGAGATTAAAAAATGGCCGGTTCACTTTCAGGAAAAATTGCGTTTGTCACGGGCGGTGCGCGTGGCATTGGTCGCGCCGTCGCGTTGAAACTCGCCACCGCGGGCTGTGACGTGGCCATCGCCTATCACAACAGCCATGAAGAAGCCGAGGCCGTCTGCAATTCAATCCGCGCGCTGGGCCGACGCGCGCTTGCCACGCAGGCGGACGTAAGCGATCCCGCCAGCGTAGCCGAGGCGTTCGCCGAATTTCGCAAAGAATTTGATCGCGTTGACATCGTCATCAGCAACGCCGCCATCGGCGTGCTCAAACCGGCGATGGAGCTTTCGCTCAAACATTTCCGACGCTGCATGGAAACCAACGCGCTTGCGCTGAATTCGCTCGCTCAAAACGCCGTGCCGATGATGCCGGAAGGCGGCTGCCTCATTGGGCTTTCGAGCCTGGGCTCGGTGCGCGCCATTCCACACTACGCATTCATCGGCGCATCGAAGGCCGCGCTGGAATCGCTCGCCCGCGGGCTTGCACAAGAGCTCGGCCACGCAAAAAGAATACGTGTCAACATCGTCAGCGCCGGAATCGTTGACACCGACGCGCTGAAATTTTTCCCGAACCGGGAACAATTGCTCGCCGAATACGCACGCCGCACGCCAATCGGCCCGACGCTTACGACAGAACAGGTCGCTGACGCGGTCTATTTGCTTTGCCTGCCGGAAGCAGCGATGATTACCGGCCATACGCTCGTTGTGGACGGTGGCTACTGCATTTCAGGATGAACGAACCCAAAATTATTGACTCCGGTTTGTCCGGCGGAATTGCCATCGTCACCGGCGGCAGCCGTGGCATCGGCCGCGCCATCGTCGAAATCCTTGCCGCGTCGGGAATGGAAGTCATTTTTACTTTTCGAGACAACTCGGCGGCGGCAAATGAAGTCATCGCCGCAAATCCAGGCAAAAAAATTTCCGCGGAGCAGGTGGACGCCCGCGATTCCGCCGCATGTGCCGCTTTCGCGGAAAAAATCATCGATCGTACGGAGAAAATCGACCTTCTCGTCAACAACGCAGGCGTCATCCGTGATAATTTGCTGGCGATGCTCGACGACGACGACATCAAGGCCGTCCTGGACACCAACGTGACCGGCACTTTCAACATGACGCGCGCCGTCGCGCCGTATATGATTTCCAAACGTCGCGGCAAAATCGTGAACATCAGTTCCGTCTCCGGCGAGAAGGGCGGACGGGGCCAGACGAATTATGCGGCGAGCAAAGGCGCGATCAACGCCTTAACGAAGGCGCTCGCCGTCGAACTAGCGCCGCGCGGCATCACGGTCAATGCCGTAGCGCCGGGCGTCATCGAGACCGAAATGTCGCGCACCGTACGCGAGCTGGCGGGTGACCAGATTCAGTCGCGGATTTTGTTGAAGCGAATCGGCAAACCGGAAGACATCGCAAATGCAGTCTGGTTTTTAAGTTCGAAATTCGCCGATTACATAACGGGCGAAATATTGCATGTGGATGGCGGATTCAAGATGGAGTGAAATTATGAGCAACGAAAACATCACAAAAGAAGAGATCGCAACCATTTTTCCAAAAGTGGCGGAGACGATGGCTGACGCGCTCGGCTGCGACAAAGAAAAGGTGAAGCTCGACGCGTCGCTGATCGGCGACCTCGGCGCGGAATCCATTGACTTCCTCGACATCATCTTCCGCCTCGAACGAGCTTTCAAAGTGAAAATCCCGCGCGGCAAAATCGTGGAGGAAGCGCGCGGCCAGCTTTCTGAATCCGAATTCGAGAAGGGCGGAGTGGTGACCGACGCGGGCGTGGCGCGGCTGAAATCCTTTTTGAGCGAAGTTCCGCCGGAACGTTTCAAAACCCCGTTGAAGTCGGCTGAGATTCCCAAGCTGTTCACCACCGAGACATTTTGCAAAATGGTGATCCGTCAACAGCGCGCAACGGCGGCGGACGGCGGCGCAAAGCCGGCTTGAGCGGACTGACCGGCATGGACGGACATTTTAACGCATTCACTTTTGTGAATCGCATCACCGAGCTCCAGCCGGGCGGCTCGGTTCTCGGAAGCTATCTAATCCCGCCTCACATCGACGCTTTTCCCCAATCGCTGGCGGCGGAAGCGCTCGGGCAACTTGCCGCGTGGGCGGCAATGTCAATCGTTGATTTCAAATTCAGGCCGCTCGCCGGGATTGCCGGGCTGGTGGAACTTCTCTCGCCTGTCCGGCCGGGACAAATGCTGAACCTGTCTGTCGAACTCGAAAGCGTGGACAACGAAGCGACTGCCTATCGCGGCATCGCGAGCGCAGACGGAATTCCTGTGATTCGCCTGCAAAATTGTGTCGGCCCCATGTTGCCCGTTGAGGAATTCGACGAGCCGCAGACGTTGCGACAGCATTTCGCCGTGCTGCGAAACGGCGGATCGACACCCGGCGGTTTTGGCGGAATTCCTCCGCTCGAGTTTGCGCGCACCGGCGGCGAACCGGGACAGTCTGTTCGCGCCACGCTGGAAATCCCCATGTCCGCCCCTTTTTTCGCCGATCATTTTCCGCGCCGCCCGGTTTTTCCAGGAGCGCTGCTGATGAATCTGAACATCCAGCTTGCCGCCGTGTTCGCCGCTGAAATTCCCGCGCCTGGTGGAGGTCGTTGGGATTTGCGGACGATTTCCGATTTGAAACTGCGCGCATTCATTCCACCCGGCGAAAAATTGGACCTTGAAGCAAGGCTCGCCAGCCGCATGGAAAATTCCGCAACGATTATCGTGGAAACGCGCAAGGAAAAAAAACTTGTCGGCAGCGCGCGTGTAACGCTCAAGACGGAGGGAAGCCCATGACGCCGCGCCGGAGAATCGCCATTACGGGCATCGGCATGGTGACGCCGGTCGGGAACGATGCGCGCACGACTTGGGCGAATTTGCAAGCCGGACGCAGCGGCCTCGACACGATCCGTCATTTTGATGCAAGCGATTTTCCCGTCCGCATCGGCGCGGCAGTGAAAAACTTTGACGCGGCTGCCGTCATCGGCAACTCAAAACTTCTCAAGCTCGCCACGCGTGCGAACCGGTTTGCCCTCGCTGCGGCGGAAGAAGCGCTTGCAGATGCAGGAATCCGTCCGACATTATCCGATGCCCACCGCTGGGGGTTTTGCGTCGGCGCTGGAATGATGGGGCAGGATTTTCGAGAACTGGAAGTTGTCCAAAAATTCTGCGCACCGGACGGTGAGTTTCAACCGGACGGATTTCTAGCGGACAATTTTCCCGCCGACCCCGTTGCATTTTGCCGCAGCCAGACCAATTCCGGCCTCGCGCTGCTCACGCGCCACTTTGGGATTCGCGGGTACGCCACGGCTGTTCACACCGCCTGCGCTTCCGGGGGACAAGCTCTCGGCACCGCCCTTAAGGTGATGCGGCGCGGGCATGCTGATTTCATGCTGGCCGGCGGTTTCGATTCCATGCTCAACCCGATTGGCATCGCCGCATTTTGCCTGTTGGGTGCGTTGTCCACCGACAACAACGCTCCCGAACGCGCGAGCCGCCCGTTCGACGCCACGCGCAATGGCTTTGTCATGGGCGAGGGCGCGGGATTTTTGGTCTTGGAAAATTGGGATTCCGCCCGCAAACGCGGCGCCAACATTTACGCCGAACTGGCCGGCGACGGAAATTCATTGAGCTGCTATCGCATCACCGATTCGCCGCCGGACGGCGACGGCCCGATTCAGGCTATAAGACAGGCGCTGGCCGACGCGGGGATTTCACCAGAATCTGTGGATTATGTGAACGCCCATGGAACTTCGACTTTAATGAACGACAAAAGTGAATGCGCCGCGTTGCGCGTCGTCATGGGAAATCACATCGACCGCGTCGCGGTAAGTTCGACCAAGAGCTGCATGGGACATTTGATAGCGGCGGCGGGCGCGGTTGAGGCCGCCGTGTGTGCGCTCGCCATCCGCGATGGAATCGCTCCGGTTAATGCAAATTATTTGCTACCTGACCCTGACTGCAACGTGAACATCGTGCGCGAAAAATCGCAGCCAATGAAAATCCGCGCCGCGCTCTCAAATTCACTCGGCTTCGGCGGCTCGAACAGTTCGCTCGCCTTCCGTCACCCCGACGAGGTTCCGGACGCATGAACTCTCCGCGAAAAATTTTAATCACGGGCCTCGGCGCTGTTTGCGGCGCCGGTTTGAAGATTGACACCATCTGGGACGCCATCGTTAATGGCAAATCCTCCATCAAGGAAATCAGCGGTTGGGACGCGGGTCGCTGGCCGGTGCGCGTGGCGGCGGAGGTCACGGGTGTGGACAACCGCACGCTTGTCGAGGACCGCAAGCTGCACAAAATGATTTCCAAGACCGATTTGTTCGGCCTCTACGCGGCGGACACGGCGATCCGTCAATCCGGCCTGCCGGCCCATCGCGAAACGCTCGACCCGGACGCGACAATTCATTTCAACGACCGCAGCGGCGTTTTCGCCGGCTCCGGCGGCGGAAATTACGGGTGCAATTACGATTTCTTTCCGGCAATGGCGGCGGCTGGCGGCGACCTGAAAAAATTCGGCGCGGAATTCACCGAATCCGTCAACCCGATGTGGTTGTTGAGAAATCTACCAAACAACGTGCTGTGCCACGTTGGCATCCGGCACAATTTCAAAGGCACGAATGCCTGCATCACAAACCATTGCGCAGGCGGCGCGATGGCGGTCGCCGAAGCAGCAGCAGCCGTCCGTGCGGGCGAGGCCGACCGGGCCGTCGCCGTCGGGCATGATTCTCCATTTGAACCGGAGACGCTGTTTCATTATCACCGCCTTGGACTGTTGTCGCCGGAAATCG
>PKZR01000045.1:0-11933 GCA_003133815.1 Limisphaerales bacterium
GTGATGTGAAGGTCGAGGAGAAATTGGATCAACGCCCGTTCCAGTCGTGCGCCCCAGTTCGTGTAGAGCAAAAATCCGCTGCCGGAAAGTTTTGCGCCGCGCGCGAAATCCACCAGCTTGAGCGATTCGCACAATTCCACGTGCGACTTCGGTTTGAAGGCGAAGTCCGCCTTTCCGCCGTGAACCCGGATCTCCGGATTGTCCTCCGCGGATGTTCCAATCACGACCGATTCGTGCGGCAGGTTTGGCAATTGCAGCATCAACACATCGCGTCCGGCTTCGCTTTCCGCCGCCTGCTTGTCAAGTGCGGCAATTTTTTCACCCAAGTCTTTCGTCTCGGCCTTTTTCGCCTCAGCCTCGGTGATTTTCTTCTGCCCCATCAACGCTCCGATTTCCTTGCTCACGCGATTGCGCTGGGCCTTGAGAGTTTCCACTTCCGAGAGAAGTTTCCGCCGTTGCTCGTCCAGTTTGAGCAGTTCGTCCACTTTTAACTCGTCCCCTGCCCCGCGTGTGGCGAGACGCTGGCGCACAAAATCGGTCTTTTCGCGGATCAACTTGATATCGAGCATTCGCCAATTATAGAAACGTGCTTGGTCTCGGCAAGCTGATTGGTTTCAATTCTTCCGACGATGAAATTGCCAGACAGCCTGAACCGGATGTTTAGAGTGCCAAAACTCACATGGCCGCGAATAATTCTCGCGCTTGCCGTGGCGTTGTTTGCCGACGGATTGCAAATTCTCCTCGGAGCGTTCGGCTGGTTGTTTTTGGATCAAGCCATAGATTGCGTCGCAATGGCGCTTACAAGCTGGCTGATTGGATTTCACTGGCTTCTGCTGCCGACATTCGTTCTCGAACTCGTCCCCGTTTTGGAAGACCTTCCCACATGGACCGCCTGCACCATCGCCGTCATCGCGCTGCGGAAGCGCGGGCAACGCGACGCCGGGAAATCCTCCGGCTGAAATCTATTTGAAAATTCCCGCCCCAGACGCCACACTGTTCGCATGACGAAATCTGTTTTTACCGGCCCCGTTTTTGTCGTGCGCGACAACATTGACACCGACCAGATCATCTCCGCGCAATTTTTGAACCTCGTGCCCACCATCGTCGAGGAATACGAGAAGCTCGGCAGCTACGCCCTCGACGGCCTGCCCAAATCCCTCTACCCCGTCCGCTTCGTCAAGGAAGGTGCGCTCGACAGCGAATTTCCCATCGTCGTGGCCGGCAAGAATTTCGGCTGCGGCAGCTCACGCGAACACGCCCCCATCGCCCTCGGCTCGGCCGGATGCAAGATTGTGCTCGCCGAAAGCTTTGCGCGCATCTTCTTCCGCAACTCCGTCGCCACCGGCGAACTCTATCCCTGCGAAATCACCGAACGCCTCTGCGACACCCTGAAGACCGGCGACGTCGTGACCGTTGACCTCGACGCCGCCACCGTCACCGTCAAGGCGACCGGCAAAGTCATCAAATTCAAACCGCTCGGCGACGTCCGCCCCGTCGTGGACGCCGGCGGCCTGTTCAATTACGCGCGCCAAAGCGGGATGATTGCCGCGCAAAAATAATTTTCTGCTTATGCCCTCGGCATTGACGCGATTCAAAAAGCCATTCGGCAAAGCGAAAGGAGTGAAACTGACTGGCGCGCGTTATCTTGCTTGGAAAGATGCGTTCCAAGTTGATTTTGAAGATGGCATTGCATTTCTTGAACCGCACAAATCCATCCGAAAAGCCAATCGCATTTCTGCCGAGGCGCAAATCGTGCGGGTGGAACTTGAGGACGAATTAAAATACGGTTTCTTCGTCCATTACGACAACGGCCAGACCGCAGAAGTTTCGTGGGCTTTTATTCGCGAACTGCCGCCCAAGAATTGTCCGCATTGTAAGTGACGCGCTTTACTTCGCCGGCTTGCTTTCGCTGATAAATTCTTCTTGCTGCCAAATTCTTCGCCACGCCTCGCCGAAAGGAACTCGATTGTAGCGGTCAGGAAAATGTTTTTGGAGAAGCCTTGAAACTTCGGGGTAATAGCGTGGATTCATGCCTGGAAAAACATGGTGTTCGGTGTGATAAGAAAAATTGTCGTGCAGCCAGTCCATCCAGCGCGGAACAATTACAGAAGTTGAACCGACGAGTGGATCGGAGTGCTCGCAAAGCGGATTCAGAAAGTGATTGGTGAACACATAAAGCATCACCACGGACGACGCCACCAGAATAGCTGCGGGCGAAGCCCAAACATAACGCCAAGCGTTTCCGCCAACGCAAAGCCAGACAGCATACTGAATAATTCCGATGACGCCGAGATCAATGACAATGGAAGTTCGTTGCTTGGTAGTATAACTCGGTTTGTAAGGAACGACTGATGGTTTGGAAATGCCCGGCAGCAGCGAAGCGATTATATTACGAACGATGTAGGCAACAAAGTGAAAGAGAAAAAGTGGGTGACGCAGCGGCGTCTTGCGATTGGGATAAAAAGCCCGCGTGTAGGCCCAAATAACAAGCGTTCGCTCGCTCTTGCGAAATGGCCGGCAGGGTCAGAGACAGTGTTTGTCTCCACATGATGCGTCTGGTTGTGGACTCGTCGCCATAAAGTTGGAGGTATCAAGTTCAATCCCCACAGCAGAAATTCCAATGTTCGACGAGCGAGTTTGTTTTGAACCACAGAATTGTGGCTGATGTCATGTGCGAGAAAGGCAAGGCACGCGAGACTGTGTCCAATCACCACTGCACACAGAGGACCAACCCACCATTTATTTACTTCCCGGAGCATGAGATAACCGAGACAAACCAATAATAAGTTCAAGCCAATGCGCCACGAGTTTCGTGAGTCTGGCGCAAATGCTTGAGGCGGCAAGAGGGGGCGCAGGACGCGACCATATTCTGATGCCGATTTGAGTTTTGAACTTGGCGTCATACTTCATTCCTTTTGTGCACGAAGGAATAAATTCACTCCTTCAGGTTCGCTTTCAATGCTGACTGATTTGGCTGGCAGACCAGCAACGGTAGCTAGGCGGAGTAAGTCCTCTTCGCTTCGATGATTCAGAATCCATTCGCCGACCAATTCCATGTAAGCTCGCGTTGGATTCGCAGGGCAAAAATTGCCAAGCACCAGTTCACCGCCAGACTCAAGCGTTCGCCACAAACGCCGAAGGAGCAAAACAAACAGATTGTCGTTGAGATAATCAAACAGACCCGCAGACCAAATTATTTTTGGTGGATTGGCTGGATGAAATCGAAGCGCATTTGCACAGAAAAAATTGATTTTGTCGGGAAATGGCGCACAGAGTTTTGCAGCGAATGCGTTAGCATTTTTGTCATGGTCAACACAATCAATGACAAATCCGCTGTCTGGATTTTCAGTGAAGTATTCAGACATGTCACGCGCTGAACCACTACCGAGATTCAACACGCGAACATTGCGTCCGGGGTGAAGCATTTCAAGAGAATGAAGCCAGTTCTTGAAAAATCGTTTCCGATTCCGCACGGCGTTTGGCGCTGCTTGAGCGTGAAAATAAATGTCCCAGTTGGCCAATTCGGGTTTAGGAGAAATCCGACTTTGGTAGATTCTTTCAATGATTTCGTAATCCCCCGAATATCCGTGCGGTTTCGTAAATGAAAAACCCTGCATTGTTTCTGGAGTCATTGCGTCTCCAAGTTCCGCCCAAAGCGAATGTAGTTCCGTTTGTGACAAACTGTCGGTTGCTTTTATGGCCGCCAAATTATTTAGCCAGCGAGTGAAACCCTCATAGTCTTGTGGCTTCGGTCCTCCTTGAGATGCGAGTCGCTGAACAAAACTGCGATGCTCATTGAGGAGATGGGCTTGTCCGTTTGACTTTAATGATTTCATGGTCGGTTGCCTTTGGCGCAACTCAAACCACGGGAACAGAAGGGGCGCGAACTCAACGCACCCTCGGTAGAGGCACCGCTAAGCGCCCATGCAAAGAAGTGACATCAAGCCGCGCCCGATGGGCGCGCGCTCGACACGGTCTCTTTGCATTTGAAAATTAGCGGTTTTCTACCGAGACCCGCAGCCGAAGCTACGCAAAATTATTTTGTGTTTGTTTGATTACAGTTTTATTTGTGCCTTTTTTTGGTTGTTACTAACAAATTCAGAATAGCCAGACAGCCGGGCGGGAGCAACGGTTTTGCGTTCTTTCGCGGCAATTGATTTCGCTTCCCGTTTCGCCGCATTTCACAACTTGCCGGTCAGGATTGGGCTGTGTTATGTTGCTGCCATGAAATCGAAAAGCGTAGTGGTGGTTGACCCGGAAATCATGAGCGGCACGCCGTGCTTCGCCGGCACACGCGTTCCCGCCCGCACGTTGATTGATCATCTCGAAGGCGGCGATTCGCTAGAAGTTTTTTTGAAAGATTTCCCCACCGTGACCCGCGAACAAGCCATTGCTTTCCTTGAAGAAGCCAGCGAACGGATGCTGGTCGCCATTTGACAACTTGCCGGACAGGATTGGCTTGTGTTATCTTGCTGCCATGAGTGCGAAAGATTTGATCACGATTGACCCGGAAATTCTGGGCGGCACGCCCGTGTTCAAAGACACGCGCGTGCCCGTCGAAACGCTTTTCGATTATCTCGAAGATAATTATTCGCTCGACGAGTTTTTGGAATGTTTCCCGTCCGTGACGCGCGCGATGGCCTGCCGGATTCTGGAACGCTCCGAGTCGGCACTGCTTGAGCCGGTCGCGGCATGAAGATTCTGCTCGATGAGTGCGTGCCGTGGCCGATGCACCGCCTGCTCGTCGGTCACGAATGTCGCACCGCGCAACAGCAAGGTTGGGGCGGAATCAAAAACGGTCGGCTGCTTCAATTGGCGGAAGGCGAATTTGATTTGTTCATCACTTCTGACCAAAACGTGCGCTATCAGCAAAATCTCGCCGGACGCAAAATCGCGATTTTGGAACTTTCTACAAACAAATTGCGTCGCATCGAAGCCGCCGCAAATTTGATTCAAGCGACTGTCACTTCGATTAAGTCAGCCGAATTTCGTCAACTAGAAATTCCGTAAATGCGATGGATTTGAATTTACTCCCCTGCCCTCGCTCGCTGAAAATTCTTCGCGGCACATTCACGCTGCCGAAGCAGAAACCGCTGGCCGCAATCAAAGTCGTCCGCATCCATTCCGCGCCGGATCATCCCGAAGGCTACGCGCTGGCGATTTCCAAAACCGGAATTGAAATTTCCTTCCGCCCTCGCCGGACACATTTCCCGCATCCGGGACTTGATTTCCCCGACCACCATCGAAACCCGGGACAAGGCCATCGGCCCGAACGTGACCACGCCCGGCTGTCTCCAGTTCTTTGTGACTTCCGCCCGCGACGTGCTGGCAGGTCTAAACAAAGGCACCGAACACAAACTCGGCGACTGGGGCTTTGGCGTCATCGCCTCGCCGCAACAGACGCCCGAGGCCAAAGCCGCCGCCAAGCAAGCGCGTGCGGCAGTCAAGGCCGCGAAGAGCAAACCAGCCAGTTAAAAAAACAAACAATAACCAAAGACGGGACGGTGCAAGCCGTCCCGTCTTTATTTTAGGGCTGGGAATGAATATCATTCCACTTCCNNCACTTCCCGCATCCTGGGCTTGAATTCCGCTTGTCAGAAACGAATCCCGGTTCGGGGGTATTCACCCCATAGAACTACACCCCATGGTTCCATTACGCCATTTGGCTATTCTCCAGTATGAATTTTAAGAGAATCATTCAGTTTGGAGAAAATCAAATGTCGCAGATGACAGTTGTTGCACGCCCGAATCAAATATGAAATCGCGCGCACAAGTCATCTCCACATTTCTGGCCATAACCCTCCTGCCCGCCGGGTTGATCGCGGAAGCGCAAGGCATCATCAGCACCTTTCCCTCAGGTGGCGGCAGCGGTGGCATGTATATCGGCACCGACGCCCCCGGCAACTTCGAGGGAGGAGCCGTGGCGTTCACCCCCGAGCAGAATTACACTCTGACCAGCGCCTCCGTAGGGCTGTCCGGCTACGATGGCTCCTACGGTCAACTGGCCAGTTTGAGCATCTTTTCGGATTTGTCCCAGCCATACAGTACATCCATGCCAGACCAGCCGGGCCAATTGCTCGTCAGCGGCACGGTGGCGCCCAATGACGGGTCCGAGGCCACTTTCACGGTAAATTTTGCCGGAGGCGTGAATCTGGCTGCCAATTCCATTTACTGGCTGTTCGTTCAGGACACTTCGCCCAATGGCTGGGAGGCTCCCAACGGCTTCAACTGGATTGTTGGCGGCGATGCATCCGGCGCGGCGGCTTACGACGGCTCCGAAGCATTCATTGTCAGCGGTTTTTCCCCCATCAGTGATCCTCCCGCGTTCGGCATTGACGCAACGCCGATGTCTGTCCCCGAACCATCTTCTTATAAACTGATGGGCGCGGCGGCGCTGGCCGGTTTGATGGTTTCAGGTTGGCGCCGGGCTGCAACGCGTCGGGCTTTGCATCAAAGTGGACGCCATAATGAAGGCTGAAATTACCGATCCTGTGGCTGTGTCCTGATTTGACCCGGAGGAGACTGCCGACACTTTGTTGCACTTGCAGGTGCCCGGCAGTCTCCAGTTCTTTGTGACCTCCTCCCGCGACGTGCTGGCAGGCCAGAACAAGGGCAACGAGCACAAACTTGGCGACTGGGGCTTTGAAGTCATCGCCTCGCCGGCGATGACACCCGAGGCCAAGGCCGCCGCCAAGGCGGCCCGCGCCGCGAAAAAAGCCGCGAAAGCCAAAACGGCGGTTTAAGAAACACCTGCTGAATCAAAAACGGGACGACGTCAGTCGTCCCGTTTCTATTTGCAGGCAATCAATGTCCGTCAGAACTGAAATCGTGATGGAGAACAATTTGATGCCCAAGCAACTGCCTCCTTTTTGCAGCGGCGGCAATTGTCACTCATTTGTAGCAATTTTCCCGTTGCAATTTTCCGCTCTTCTGTAGATTTTCAACAGGCGGACATCTGTCCCGGCATGAATAAATACTTGTCCATAATCCTAACACTGGCCTGCGCCGCGTTGGTTGTAGGCCTGATTGTCGTGAAACACGGCGACAATGCGCAGCACGACACCGACACGAGCTCGATCAATGATTTGTCGAACCAGTTAAGTACGGCGCAGTCGCAGATCACAGCCGATGAGGAAACGATTCTAGTTTGTTCAAACAGCCTCGAAGCCACCTCCAACAGCCTCACGCAGGCATTGTCCGATTCGGCGGGGTTTTCAAACCATCTGTCTGAAGCCGAATCCATCATCGCACTGCAATCTGGCCAGATCACCAACCTGAACCGGCAGATGGCGGACTCGGCGACGGAAAACCAGTCTTTGAACCAGAACATTGTGGATTTGACCAACCAGATTGCCGGCCTCACGAGCCGGATCACCCTGACGGAGACCAATCTGGCGCAGGCGAACAAGGATTATGCCCTTTTGGAAAACCGTTTGCGCATAGACGTGGGCGAGCGGCTGGTCATCGAGCGAAAATTCAACGACGTGTGGGAGCTTCAGTCTCAAATCGAGAATCTAAAGGCGAATCCAGTCCAGCAGATCTCCGCCGACAAGATCTATGCCGGCCTGGAC
Organism: Limisphaerales bacterium; assembly: GCA_003133815.1. GTDB lineage: Bacteria > Verrucomicrobiota > Verrucomicrobiia > Limisphaerales > UBA11358 > UBA11358. The sequence goes on from PKZR01000045.1 coordinate 7,572, forward strand.
GTGGAAGTGAGATCGAACTCATTCCATGTAATTGCCCCGAACTGATTACATCTCCCTCGCGTAATTTGCTGCGCGGGGGCGGCGAAGATTGTTAACGCGGCAGAAATCTAGTTAATAATCCATCCCCAAAAAACGTCCGCGCGGCCCGACGCTGAAATTAAACGGTCTGCCATCTTTCCGGCCTAGAACAACGAAAGGCAGGACACCCTTTTCTTTTACAAAGGATTTGTCAACGCGAAGAATCTTGCCGTCGCCGATCTGGTTCTTGATTGTTTTTTGCGCCGGAGCGGGGATTTCGTCCAAAACAACCTGCTCGCTGGACAAACTGCCGTCCAATTCAACCGTAAAACCATCCTCGCGGCCGTCTTTTGTCGTGAAGGTGACGTCGTAGTTGGTGGCGTCCTCAAAATTTTCATCAACGCTTTCCAGTTTGCCGTCGGCGATTTGCGCGGTGATTTTCTTGTTCACGGCATCCGGCGTTTCGCTCAGTGCCACTTCGGCGCTCTCAAGCGTTCCGTCGTCCGCGATGGTGTCCGTTTTTTCCTGCCCAACCTTGTTGGTGAAAACAACATCGTAATTCGTCTCCGTATCATCAAGATTCTCATCGATCTCCTCAAGCGAGCCGTCGCCGACCAGTGATTTGATGGCGCTTTGTGCATTGGTGGACATCTCGGCGAACCGGCCTTTCAATGCGCGTATTCGAGAACTTCTTCTTCGCTGAAGAACACGTTGAACACCTGTTCCGCCGACATGCCGTCCAGTTCCAATACGTCGAACATAACCCAGACATCTTTGTTGCCGGTGATGCGTTCAAGGGCTTTCAGATCATTAGTGCCACCCTGGCCGGAGAGGATTCGCCCTATCAACTCAATTGATTTTATTTTTTCTGAGTTGTTAAAAATCATAAGTGGTAGGTTGGGTTACAAAGGAAACTTGAGGTCATTGCCACGGATAATAGCTTGCGCGAGGTGCAGGGCAATCTGCCCTTTAGGGCATGTCGCCATCATGAACATTGGGGATTTAACCCAAGGCAAACTCAATCAAACGTAAAGTTGCATATCTGGGCGATACGTCTGAACCATAATTCTGGGACTCAAAAAATCAAGATGACTGCACAAGCCCTTTGGGGAAGAATCGGCTAACCAACAACTCGGTCAGGCGCCTTTGAGGTGTAACTCGTTCATGTGGCGGATGCGGTCAGCGAGAACTTTCATCACGTGCGTGGCAAAAAAAGGATTTTGCTGGACGAGATGATTGAAGCGGCGCTGGTCAATCTTGGCGAGCTTGGAGGCTTCGCGTGCGACGACGGTGGCTACGCGCGGCGACTGGTCAATAAGGGCAAGTTCGCCAAGGATTGCTCCGCGCGTGGAATTCTCAAGCACCTTGTCGCCAACCATCACAATCATGGAGCCTTCGATGAGAACGAACATGCCGTCGGGCGCGTCGCCGGTCTTGAAGAGGTATTCGCCGGGCGCGAGATTCTTCGTGTTCGTTTCGTGTGCAAATAAATCAGCCGGATTCATAACTTGGAAATATTAGGTAACAATCGTGCGACGGCAAGAAACATATGGGTTGCAGAACGGGTTTAGTGATGAACCTTGTCAGGAGCCTTGCCCTGCTTGGCCTCGTTTTCCATCCTCAAGAAAGCGGTCATTGAATCGGCATTGATTGTTTTCCGTGGCTTGTGAAGGGACAGATTGTCGATGCGCTGGATCATTTTCATCTTGTTCGAGCTGTAAAGCAGCGCGGTTTCCTCGGTGATCATATCATTTTCGTAAGCCTTGAAGATGGACTGCTCAAAGCTGTGCCAGCCGTTGACGGTTCCTGCCTCGATGATGTCGTCCAGACGACGACCTTCGTTTTCGCCGAGCAGAATGGCTTCGCGTGTGCGGAGATTGCTGCCCATCATTTCCGTGACGAGCAGCCGGCTGCCGGAGATGGCGGGAACGAGGCGTTGGCTGATGATGTAACGCATGGAACCGGCAAGCCGTTCGCGCACCTGCTGTTCCTCCTCCACCCCGAACATGCCGATGATGCGGTTGATGGTGCTCGAGGCGCTGGTGGTGTGCAGGGTGCTGAAAACCAAATGGCCCGTTTCGCCGGCGTTGAGGACAATCTCCATGGTTTCCCGGTCGCGGATTTCCCCGATGAAGATGATTTTTGGCGCCTGCCTCATGGCGGCGCGCATGCCGCGGTGAAAACTGAAAAAGTCGCGTCCGAGTTCACGCTGGCTGAACGTGGACTTGATTGGCGTCAGCACAAATTCAATCGGGTCTTCCAGCGTGAGGATGTGGATGTCCCGGGTCTTGTTGATTTCGTTGAGCATGGCAGCCATGGTGGTTGTCTTGCCCATGCCGGTGCCGCCGGTCACAAAGATGATGCCGTTCTTTTCCTTGATGATTTCACGGAAAGTTGATCCCAGGTTGAGCGAATCAAAAGTGGGAATCAGCGGCCTCAGGTGTCGCAAGACCATGGCGTGATTTCCGTTCTGAATGTAAATGTTGACGCGAAACCGGCAGGAGTTTCCGAGCGTGTAACCGCAGTCGCAGGAGCCGTGTTCCTTCAAGTCCTGGAGCAGGCGGGGATTTTTTCCAATAATGGCCATGGCCAGGCTCTCGATGCGCTCGCTCGTGAGTATGGTATCGAATTGCTCACGGACGAACGGTTTGAGATCGCCCTGGGACTCCACCTGCATCGGCCTGCCCACCACGAAAATCAAATCCGAAATACCATCGGCGCTTTGAACCATCGCGTCCAGCAACTGATCAAGATCTTCTTTGTTCATGATAATTACTCCTGACCGCATTATATTTTTTGCAATTGTCATGTCCAACCGAAACAAATGAAATTAATTTCCGTGTTTAACCCGCAACCAATCTTTGGCTAAATAAAGACCGATGTCGAACCGCTCCCATTTAAACCTGCTCCCCTGCCCGCGCTCATTGAAAGTGTTGCGCGGCATGTTCACGCTGCCAAAGCAGAAACCGCTGGCCGCCATCAAAGTCGTCCGCACCCGTTCCGCGCCGGACCATCCCGAAGGTTATGCGCTCAAGATTTCCCAAACCGGCGTCGAGATTACCTTCCGCGAAACCGGCGGCCTGCGCGCGGCCACGGCGACGCTCCGGCAATTGCTCCGCAAATACGGTCGCCGCCTGCCCTGCCTGCGCATCCGCGACTGGCCGGACTTTGCACGGCGCGGCGTGATGCTCGACATCTCGCGCGGCCGTGTGCCGAAGCTGGAGACCCTGCTCGACCTTGCCGAAAAACTTTCCGATTTCAAGATCAACGAGCTGCAGCTTTACACCGAGCACACGTTCGCCTACCAAAAATATAAATCCGTCTGGCAAAGCTGGGGCGCGCTCACGGCAAAGGAAATCCAAATCCTCGACGCGCGCTGCCGCGAACTGGGCATTGACCTGGTGCCGAACCAGAATTCCTTCGGTCATCTGCGCTATTTTCTCGCCGACCCGCGATTGAAGAAACTGGCCGAGATTTCAGAGCCTTACGAAGATGACAGCAAGGAATTCGTCCGCCATCCGACCACCCTCGCGCCGAATCATCCCGGCACGATTCCCTTTTTGCGCGGACTCTATGATGAACTGCTCCCCAACTTTTCCAGCCAGCTCTTTAACGTCGGCTGCGACGAAACTTGGGATTTGGGTCGCGGCCAGAGCAAAAAGCTTTGCGACCGGTTCGGCAAAGGAAAAGTTTATCTGGAGTTTCTTAAAAAGATTCAGCGCGAAGTTTCCGCGCGCGGCAAAACGATGATGTTCTGGGGCGACATCATTCTGAAATATCCTGAATTGATTCGCGAGCTTCCGAAAAATGTCATCGCTCTGAATTGGGGTTACGAGGCGGATCATCCTTTTGATAAGGAAGCCGCCCAATTTGCCAAGGCAAAGGTTCCGTTCTATGTCTGCCCCGGCACCTCGACCTGGCAGTCGCTCATCGGCAAACACGACAACGCGCTCGCCAATCTTCGATCAGCAGCCAAGGCCGGCAAGAAGCATGGCGCAATCGGTTTTCTGATCACCGACTGGGGCGATGGCGGACATCCACAGCCGCTGGCCGTGAGCTGGCCGATGTTTGCCGCCGGCGCAGCCCTGGCCTGGAATGCAAAAGGTTTCGATCAACGAACACTGGTGCCGGTCCTGGCTCGCGATGTTTTTGGCAATCCAAAGGCGGCCAAAGCCGCTTTTGATTTGGGGTTCGTTCACAAAAAGCTTGGCGTGAAGGCGGTCAACGAGACGCCGCTTGGCACGGTCATCGCCGCGCCGCCGTTGAAGCAGCGGGAATTATTTTGCCGGAACGGTTTGAAATGGTTCGCAAAAATTCGACGGGAACGGGTTCTGGGAACATATA